>CAWVZW010000145.1:0-6261 GCA_963934735.1 uncultured Planctomycetaceae bacterium | reverse complement strand
TTGGCGGAATGATGGCGGGACAAACCGTCGACAGCGAATCGTTGCCGATGAAGGTCTGTGGAATCAGTCATTGTTTCCGCACCGAGGCAGGGGCTGCGGGTCGTTCTACTCGCGGGCTCTATCGTGTTCATCAGTTTACGAAGATCGAGATGTTTGCTTTTACGTTGCCAGAACAAAGCAGTGACATGTTGGAACAATTTTGTCAGATTGAATGCGAAATTTTTGACAGCTTGGAGATTCCGTATCGAGTGGTCGATACGGCCACCGGTGACCTCGGTGGTCCGGCATATCGAAAGTATGACCTCGAAGCGTGGATGCCTGGACGCGGCGATGGTGGTGAATGGGGCGAAGTGACCAGCACGTCAAATTGCACGGACTTTCAAGCTCGCCGACTCAATGCCCGCTATAAAGTCAAAGGCGAAAAAGGGACTAAGTTCTTACATACTCTCAACGGTACAGCAATTGCAATTAGCCGAGCGATGATCGCCGTTATGGAAAACCACCAGCAGGCCGATGGCACGATTGTTGTTCCCGCAGTATTGCAAGACCTGATGGGCAAAGAAGTGATCGGCGTTTAAACGTGTGTTACTGAATTGCCACTGTGGTAACAAACACCGCTAAGAAAGAGGGCTACCCGTTGTCTGTTTCTATTGCTTCGCTGGCCTGCTGACACAATTCTTGAGATGCTGTAAGTGTGTTGGCTTCTGCGCTGACGCGGATAATGGGTTCCGTATTGCTTGGTCGTATCAGTAACCATTGTCCCTCGGGCCAACGCAGTTTTAGACCGTCAGTGAAATCGGGTTCCGCTGCTGGAAACCGAGTTGACAACGCCGTCAGGATCGCATTGAGAGACTGGTTACCCATGTGGACACTGGTTTTGTGGATATGACACGTCGGTAGCGAAGCTGTAACGGCACTCAGAGTTTGCTGGCGACTCGCCAGTAAATCTAATACTCGGACCATGCCGACAAAACCGTCGCGAATAAGTCCTAATTGAGGATCGATCGGTCCGCCATTTCCTTCGCCGCCGAAAATCGCATTCGTCGCTATCATTTTGTCCACGACGTTGGCTTCACCGACGGCTGATTCATGGCATTGGCAGTTGTACGCAGCGGCTATTTGGTGATTGATGGAACTTGTGGCGCAGTTGATTACAATGTCGCCGGGGTTACTGGCAAGGCATTGTTCCAGACAAATCGCAATCGTATATTCTTCGCCAATATAAGTCCCCTGTTCGTCAACAAGTGCTAGTCGATCTGCGTCTGGGTCTTGGCAAAATCCAAGGTCGCAACCCGTGGTTTGCACTTGCGAGGCGATGTCGACTAAATTGTCAGAGGTTGGTTCAGGCGCATGTGTAAATTGACCGTTGGGCAATTCGCCGATTGCGATGGTTTGACATCCTAATTCAGCTAACAGTTGCAAGCCTAAAATGGATCCAGCGCCGTGATTACTATCTAGTAATACTTTGAAGTTCTGTTTTCTTATGGCGGCTACATCGACGGTGGCGAGCAGCTTCTCAATATGGATTGCATGTGGGTCCGGCAACGCGATGGAGTTGATGTCACAAGATTCTTGGTTTTGTACTACGTCCGGTGATAGACCCGCTTGAAAAAATTTGAGGACTTGGTCACCTTGGGATTGATTAAGGATACGGCCTGCGGGGCTATAGAGTTTCAAGCCGTTGTAGGGTGCCGGGTTATGACTGGCTGTGATTTGCAGGCCACCGGCGGCTTGCTGTTCTCGAATTTGTATGCCGACGGTAGGCGTCGCCATGATTCCTCCGTCGATGCTACTGCGCCCGAAAGAGGCTACGATGGACTTTATCTGCCTTAAGATATTTGCACCGCTTTGGCGACCATCGCGGCTAGTAACGATTGGGCCAGTGAACCCAGCGTTGTCGAGAAAATGCAAGTAGGCGGCGGTATAGTTGTGGATTAGATCTGGTGTTAGGCTTTCTCCGACGATTCCTCGCAGGCCACTAACACTGATAATTGGTTCTTCTGACATGTCGCCATCATAATAACTGAACGACAGATACGAAACACTGAAATCGATCTAGTTGTAAACGGGCGTTCCGCCTACACCGCTTGTAGATTTGCGAACATTTGCGGTCAACAAAATAGCCTAGCGTTTATTTGCGGTCATTAGCGGTCGTTTGCGGTGTATAGATATTTTTATTTCTGTGTTATCATTTCGCGTGAGGTGTAAGGGAGTGAATGTGTTTGCTGACAGTCAAAGGTATTAAAAACAATATGAACGCATTGAAATGGCTAGGCGCACGAATTATTTTCATTCCAACGTTGGCTTGGAATGTGCTGCTTGGCAAGGTATTACGGATTCGCCATTGGTGGGACTTTATCGACGACCAAGTGATCGTTGGCGCGTTTCCATTTTGGTTTGATGTGGCCGCTATGTCTGAGAATGGAGTGCAGGCGGTCGTTAATACCTGCAACGAATATGGTGGTCCTGTTAAGCAATACGATCATTTTGGGATTGAGCAGTTGCGTGTTCCAACAATTGACTTTACAGCTCCATCTTTAGATAGCATTCAACGCGGAGTGGCGTTTATTCAGCAGCACGTTGAACAAGGTCATAATGTGTATGTGCACTGTAAGGCGGGGCGAGGTCGCAGCGCGACAGTGGCCCTTTGTTGGTTGATGGCTCATCGCGATATGACCCCTGAACAAGCTCAAGAACAACTGCTTGCAAAACGACCGCACGTACACTCGACATTACCGGCACGCACTGTTGTAAAGCAGTATTGGAGTATGCTGCAGGATAGTGAGGAGAACGTTTCTGCAGAAGGTTAGCAAAACAGCGAAATCGCTTTGTTAACAGCTGTCGTCAGGGCCTGAACGTCTTCAGCGGTATTATAGAGATAGAAGCTTGCTCGAGCACTAGCAGGCACACCGAGTCGTTTGTGTAGTGGCATGGCACAGTGATGACCCGCACGGATGGCAACGCCTTGGTTATCTAATGCGTGGGTTAAATCGTGCGGATGCACTCCTGCGATCGTAAAATTGACAATTCCAGATTTCTGGTCTGGGGATGGGCCATGGATCTTCACCTGGGGAATTTCGGAAAATTGTTGATGCGTTAGTTTGACGAGTGATTCGATGTGGAGGCTGATGGATTCCAAGCCAATGTTTTGTAAGTAATCAATCGCGGTTGGAAACGCTAGAACGGGTGTAATGGGTGGAGTGCCTGCCTCAAATTTTGCTGGCAGATCAGCTAGCTTGAAATCGTCTTGCGTGACAACATCGATCATACTACCGCCGCCTAAAAACGGAGGCATGCTTTCCAGTAGATGTTGTTTTCCGTAGAGGATGCCAAGACCGGAAGGACCGAGCATTTTGTGAGCACTGAATGCCAGAAAGTCGGCGTCGAGTTGCTGGACATCGATGCTTTGATGCGGGGCTGCTTGTGCTGCATCGACCATCACAATAGCGTCTGCATTATGTGCGGCAGTAATGATCTCAGCGGTTGGAGTGATGGAACCGAGCACATTTGAGCACATCGTAAAGGCGACTACTTTTGTTTTTTCGTTAAGTAAACTAGTGTAATGCTCCATGTCGATTTGGCCGTCATCGGTTACGTTGGCCCAGCGGATAACGGCGCCTGTGCGTTGGACGACTTGTTGCCAGGGTACAATGTTGGAATGATGCTCTAGTTGAGTTAAAACGATTTCATCACCAGCGGAGATGTTGTTTTCTGACCAGCAGCGTGCCACCAAGTTAATGCCAGCGGTCGTGCCCTGAGTGAAAACGATTTCTTTGGAATTTTGGGCACCGATGAAAGTGGTTACACAGTCACGAGCTTCTTCATAAAGTGCAGTGCTTTCATCACTCAACCAATGGGCGCCGCGGTGGACGTTGGCATAGACAGTACTATCGATGCGACTGAGAGCGTCAATTACAACCTGCGGTTTTTGAGCGGATGCAGCGGTGTCTAAGTAGACCAACGGTTTGTCGCCATGCACGACTTGCTGTAGCACAGGAAAATCGGATTTGAATTGTTGGGCGTCAAACATATCGGCGGTCGTTGGGAGAGGTTGGCGTATGCGTTGTGTTACCAGTGAATATGCATTTAGTCTAAGCTCAAAAGTGTAGTTCTGGTATGCCTAACGTGATGGAGTGATAGACAGTAGTATCTTTAACTTTGGCGCCAGAGCGTCTCCTCGAGGATATTTAAGCCTTGCAGTGAATCTTCAATTTCTGCCCGAAAACGACGGGCATCTTGGGGATAACCGGCAGTCGGTTTGATGTCTTGTACGTGCTGTTGCCAATATTGATTAAACGCTTGCATACTGAGTTCTCGAGTATATTTCGCATACATTGATGCCAGCGCCGTTGGTAGAAATCCTTCGCCTTTGGCTACAAATCGAAATTGCCTGCGTTGTTCCGGCGGACCAAAATAATAGCGACTGATCGCCGTGCTTTCCTCGGCAATCTCGATCCAGTAATCGGGAAATAATTGTTGCAATAAATGACTATATCGATTGCGGCCACCGTGCTTGTCGCAATGTACGAGCAGCGGTGCAGGGGGATGGTTAGCGACAATTGATTGAGCAAGTTCAAGCGAACAGTGCGATAGAAGTGCTCCTTTGGTTGGAAAGGAGTTTAGCAGGTAATTGAATCGCGCTGCTGGAATACACATGACCTTCGCATCAAGAAACTGGATTCCCTGATCAGACAACGTGGTTTCTAAATTGGTATGTAGGTCCGCTATGATTGATTTGTCAGCATCCACCGGAAGTTCACAGTTGTAATCTTGGAACCATGGCGAGGATTCCGACCACGCCTGCCACTGTACTCCGATCGTTTTCATCCAAGACTGAAAATCTGGGCAGGTTAGTAGATTGGCTAGTAGGTCTGTCGGAGGTGATAATAGGTTAGTGAAAGCATGTACCGCTCGTTCTAAATTCTGCAGCCCAGATTTGGGTTTGTATGCCAGTTTCGAATCACCGACCATGATGCGAGATTTATCTTTTAAATTCGTCGTAATGCAATCTTGTAATTCGTCATACAAATCGAATTCGTTGGTGTGTTGTGAGTCTGAGATTTTCCAGAGCGTGGCTCCGATACAGAGTGGTCCAAGAAACGGACCGTATCCAGCTTCATCAATTCCGATTAGATATGCCATGTGGAGAGTTACTTGTGAGCAGCGTCAAGGAAGAAAGAATGTGAAGCTACCATTATACGGAAAAACAAAAAACAAGCCCGTTTTGATACGAACGATTTCGTAGCTGTTGTGCTACTTTAACGCGTTAGCGTAGTATCCTGCTTCCCAACAACAATACTCAAGTAATGCGATAATTAAAATTCGTTAAATTCGTATCAAAAACGGGCTGTTTGTTTCTTATTTTGTAAATGGATTTGGATTAGTTACTTAGTTCGTTAAATAGATCTCGGAATTCGGGCATTTGTTCGTTCAAGTATTGGATCCACTTTTCGGGGTGCCATATTTCCAAGCACACCGACGCTCCCACAACAAATAGTGTTTGCCCTGGGTCGACTCCGAGAAATTCCCGAAATCCTTCGGGTATTACCAAACGACCACGGCCGGCCATTTCGATCGGGGTGTGTCGCGTGGAGAGTAATCGACCAAGTTGTAGCAATCGATTTGTCTGTTGCTGTAGCTTGCCTGCCTTGAGTTTGTCTTCGACCCAGTGAATCCCCTGCTGTAGGTGTTGCTGCCATGGATTGGCATTCCAAAGACTCAGACAACCAGGCCGTTCTTTGGCAAGGATCAGGTCGGTTCCCTGCTGCTGCAGTCCGTCGGCTAGCTCCGCTGGTACGGACAGTCGAAATCGTTGATCGATTGTGCGACGGAATTCTCCGAGCAACAGCATTTCCTGAGGTGGCATGTTTTTGTGTAGTGAGCTGAAATGACAACTTGAAGTTCCGTGTTTTCTATGTGGTCACTGGCGTCCGTGCTTGTACCATTTTTGTTGACTTGCAGGTTTTACTGATTTGGGTAATAAACCCACGACAAGAGTCAACAAACATTAATAATGGGGCGAGAACCCACAAAAGAAAGTTTAGTCATTTGGGTAGGAATTGCAAGTGTTTTAGATGAAAAAATTGAATACTACGTAAAAAACTACGTCCCCAGAAAACATAGACGTCTCGGATATACACGAATCCTCAGTACTGACGTATAATGTTGGGCACAGAACCCACTATTAATAGGTATTGAGAAAAACATGACTTTTGCAGATCAAGAAGAAAACGACATTGAAGAAGTTCAGGACGAAACAAC
>CAWVZW010000144.1:0-6302 GCA_963934735.1 uncultured Planctomycetaceae bacterium | reverse complement strand
CCAATGATCATGAACACTAGACAAGTAAACCCACTGGCCCAACGGCGATAGGGTTCGGCTTGGTATCGATTGAGCGTGTAATGCGATTTCTGCAACCCCATTAAATTGTTTTTCCACTTTTCACTGTGAAGCTCAGGCAAGTCACCCGTTAACAATTGGTAACCAGCCTTGGTGGCGAGAAGTTGTCGCCGGATGTCAATATTTGCTGTCGTTTCATTGACGCGGTTTGCGATATCTCGCAGGGCGGTTTCTGACGGGAGAGGTTGACCGGTAGGATTTCGCGCAAAGGTGGATAGAGGCAAGTCATATTCGAAGATGTCTGGCCATTCGCCAATCATATCGGAGCCGACGTCGAATTGAGTGTCTTGCAATACGATTTTGAGTTGATTGTTTTGAGCATTGAATCTTAATTCCGCCTGCCGCGCAACGAGTGTAATCGGCGGTGAATCATCTTTATTATGAAAGGAGATTGTAGGCCGTATGAGGGTGCGACCTTGTACGTCGGCAACGTGAATAGAAAATTGGGAATTACTATAAGATCGCTGTGTACGGAGCATTCCATAGGCAATATCTTCCACGCTACGTAATATTATGCGATCGACCCCCGTACGACCCCATGAGACAGCGATGTCATTTAGCCAAACTGTCCCCAGTGAAATGATAAAGGCGAGTAGGATTCCAGGCCAAACGACCGTCATGGGCGAGTTGCCATTGGCCTTGATAGCGAGGACTTCGTTAAGGCCTGCCATCCGGCCATAAACGACGCAAGTGGCAAGCAGCAGTGTACCAGGGATGGCAAACCGCAGAACATCGGGGAGGAGGTAGGGAGTTAGTCTCAGAACCAGTAATGGCCCCAACCCTTCTTGAATGGCGCGTTGAGCAAGAAATACTAAAAGCAATAGCATGGTTACAACCGTCAAGACAACGGTGAATGTCTTCAGCAATTCGAAGACCACATATCGGGTTATGATTCGCATACTAAGCAGGGATCCGCAGCGGATTGTAAAATGACAATCAGATGGGGAATGTACCATTATTGGGGGATTTTAGACAATAACGATTAGCGTAGCCGGTGCGACCGCGGCGTTATTTAGAGCGGAATTCGTCCATGATGTAACAAATTCCCTTGGCTAATGTCTGGAATGCTGGCAAATATTGTTTTTGCTGGAAATATTCCGTGCCTTCGACTAGATGTTCGTCAAAAGGACCCCAGCGATAATCCTTGTTGGATGTTTGTGAGATTTCGCGTATTTGTTTTGCCGTGGATAACAGCTTCTCCAAAATTGACTTATCGGGAAAACAGCTATCTCTGGTGTAAGGCCCTTTTCCTAAGGGACCTTCAGTCGCCGTTGGGTCTACGGGAGAGTTTGGTTGCTTAGATTTAATTAAGCCTGCCAGCCCTGCGATGGCACCAATCCCCACAGCACTGAGTCCGACGGCTAGATGTGCTGTCAGGCTCAAAAATAAGCCAGCAAGGGCAAATGCTATGGCCGTAATCCAAAAAGCGGGATGTGCAGTGGTGCGTTTGATTTTCCGCTTTTGCGATTCAAATGGTGTAACGTTTTGACTGTCCGTGCAAACACGATTACCAATTACTTGGACGATGATGATGGTGATGTTATCAGGGCCACCGCGGAGGTTTGCTAAGTCAACGAGAAATTGAGAGGCTTCTAATGGGGGTAATGTTGCCATCGCTGCACCAATTTCAGCATCACCGACTTCTCCATTGAGCCCATCGCTGCAAAGTAAGAAGGTGTCACCGAGTTGGACTGGAAAGGGACCCTCGCAATCGACTTGGACCTCGGGGTTGGGGCCGAGTGAACGTGTAATTACGTTAGAGGGAATGTCATCGCTGTTGTGGCCTTGAGCGCGCATTTCCCAGACTAGGCTGTGATCAAAAGTAAGTTGCTCAACGATGCTTTCACGGCGGCGGTAAACCCGACTATCTCCTACATGGCCAATGACGGCACCCTGGGGCAATAATAACAACGAACTACAGGTAGTCCCCATGTTGTGGAATTCAGGATTGACTTGGCCCTTGCGGTGAATTTCATGATTGGCTTCTTCGATCGCACGCCGTAACGCTATTGGAGGTGTTGCGTCTTGAAAGATTAGATAGTGATGGGGGATATGAGTGACCGCATCGCTGCTTGCCAATTCACCTGCCGCGTGAGCACCCATGCCATCACAAACAACAAACAAGTGCCCCCGCGCACTGAATCCAGTATCATCCTCTTGAATGACAACAACGGAGCTATCTTGATTTGTCGCGCGACGCATACCCTTGTCGGTAATCTCAATGACTGTCAGGCAATCAGCCCAAGGGTGGTGATGTTCAACCATATGTTTTATGAGGAAGTTAGACTAGTGTATTGTTTCTACGAGGCCGTAATGTACATTATACACTTATATATTCGGCAAAATGACCTATGTTTCATGCCTCTTAGTGCCAATTATCTGATGTCATGGATTGCTAATGACATCTGGGACTACTTTACCGTAAACTTTTACCGCAGAGTTTATGGAGATTGGTGCCTAAAAAGGAGTGTTCCTAGTGAAAAAGGTGTATATATGTGCCATCGCGACATTTTGTGTCGTCATCGTGCCTCACTTTTGCGAAGCCGCAGTCCGGCGTCGACTGACTATTCGCAGTAATCCCCCCGGTGCGCTAGTATTTATCGATGATCAGGAAATTGGGGTTACGCCTGTTTCGACGTCGTTTATTTATTATGGCACTAGGAAGATCCAACTTATCAAAGATGGTTATGAGACAGTAACGGTATTGCGCACATTTAAGCCCCCGTGGTATCAATGGGCCGGCATCGATTTCATTACTGAAAACCTAGTGCGATCCGAGTTTCGCGACGAACGGTTAATCGAATTTAAATTAACGCCACTACGCATCAAAACCAATAAAGAACTTGTCGAACGTGGAATTCAGCTACGTCAACGTGTTCGCCAAGGCATTGTAACGACAGTACCAATGCAACCTAGGAATTTACGAACGTTGTATCCTCAGCCCCGCGCCACAACTCCTGTCAACAGGGACCCGCGTCGTAGGTAATTGGTCGTCTTTGGATTGCAGCGTTAATATCGGGTGACTACCTGAGAGGTGATTTAACGCCTGTTCCGCTCGGCCGTCGATTTAGTGCACCGCTGACTCCAAGTTGTCGCGGGTCAGTTGCGATTTTATCGGTAAAGATTCTTAAGTCGTTCATTATTGGCCGTAGTCGTTTGGTGGCGTCTTCGACGTTCATCGAGGTGCGGCGAATTTGGTCATACAATTCATCATCATGGATGAGTTTGTGTAAGCTGCCGCGTGAACTGTTTAAAGTGGTTACGATTTGATCCATTTTTGTTACGAGACTATCAAAATCTTCGACTGAGGATGTGATAGATTCTACGAGTTGTTCTCCTCGCTCACCCAATGGCTGTGTGAATCTTTGCAAGTGTTCTAAATTCACCTGAGCCTGCTCACCAACAGATTCGAATTGTTTCATCGTGACCTGCACACTGTCCATTGTATCACTCGCTTGTTGCAAGATAACAGGGAACTGTTGGACCGCTTGTTTGAGTTTGGCAGTCACTTGAGGATCGCCAACGATGGCATCTATGGCTGTCATTGCGGTTGAAAATCGCGTCATCGCTTCCTCTGTTTTGCGAACTGCTTTCTTAAGGTCACTCTCATTATCAGTAAATGAGCTATTGAGGCTCTTCATAAGAGCAGTGAATTCATTGGCCGCTTGATCAATACCGCCACCGGCACGTTGTATGGATGCGAAGGTCTCGGTCATGTTCTGTTGCATGGCTAATAACGCGGACAACGGGTCAACCACAACTGTGCCCATACTGAGGTCAGATCCAGGCGGGACCGCTGCTTGGCTATGCTTGGTTTCTTGTTCGTCCAGCAACCCATCCGTGTTGGCGTCAAAGTATCCTAGCCGTTCACTTGGCGTAGCGGCAGAAAATTCTAAAATTGCTTCACCGGTCAATAGCGATCCCATTTTGATGCGGCAAATATCGTGATAACGTAACGTGACGCCTTTATTGATTGCGAGCGTCAGGATGACGCCGGTGTCTTGTAGGTTGATTTCAAGTACCCGCCCGATTTGGACGCCGTTTTTTTGTACCGTGGTGTTTTCGTGTACACCGGGCGTGGACGAAAATTCGATCCGCATTTCATGGTAAGCAGTTCCGAACGACGGCATCGCGCCAAATATGAACACAAGCGCCGACGTGACGATGATACCTAGCATCATCACGAGTCCCACCATCAGTTTATTTCGTTTGTCATTCATTCGGTTATATAAATCCCTTACCCATCACTTAGTTCGATAACCCGTTGGCCAGCTTCACCGTGGATAAATTGTGCAATTCGTTGATCGGCGTGACGATCTAAAGTGCTAGGAGGTCCATCAAAAATAATTTGAGCATCGTCTTCCGTTAAGCGATCAACTGGATGGAGCATAATGACTCGATCCGCAACCTTACGCGCTGTTTTCATGTCGTGCGTTACGATGATGCTAGTGACGGTGTGCTGAAGTCGAGATCGCATGATGAGTTCATTGATGACATCACTTGCGATCGGGTCCAACCCAGTGGTGGGCTCGTCATAGAGCATAAGGTCTGGCTTGAGGATGTTTGCTCGAGCGATAGCCACACGTTTTCGCATCCCACCAGAGATTTCCATTGGGTAACGCTGGCAAACGTTGTCAGTTAAACCAACTTCTCGTAAGCTTTCAGTAATAAGTGACATGATATCCTCATCACTTAATCCTGTGTCTGAATTGATTTGCGAGTTGGACTGACGGATTGGAAAACCGATATTTTCCGCGACCGTTAGACTATCAAACAACGCTGCACCTTGAAAAACGAAACCCGTGCGGGTTCGTAGGTGCGCTAATTCAGCGCTAGTTGTTTGACATAAATCCACTCCGTCAAAATGGACCGTGCCCGCTTGGCCTTGAATCAAACCTATCAGTGACTTTAATAACACAGTTTTACCACAGCCACTCTCACCAATGATTGCCAATGTCTCACCGCGACGGACCTCGAGGGTTACGTCTTGTAGCACCACGTGTTTGTCGAAACTAACGCATAGTTGGCGGACTTCTACGAGGGGACAGACAAACGGGTTGTCACTCTGTTGACGAGGCGATGATTGCAGAGGTGGTTGTGAACTCATAGCAATGCGTTTCCTCCAGATTGCAAAGGTAAGAAAAGCCGGTCGAGTCCCATTCCGAGAAGTAGGTCGACTCCGAGGATTAATACAAAGCTAACGACAAAGGCGGCGGTCGCAGCGCGTCCTACCCCTTTCGCACCTACTTGGCAATGAAATCCGTGGTAGCAGCTGACAATAGCAATCGTACATCCAAAGAACAGACTTTTAATGAGCCCAGTGAGTAGATCCCAGCCACCGACGAAATCTCGTGAATGTTGAAAATACAGGTGGGGATCAATATCGAGAGCCAAATAGCTATAGGCGAACCCACCAAAGATTCCCATAAAATCTGCCATTATCGTAAGCGTTGGGATGAGCAGCAAGGCAGCAGCTACGCGGGGCACGACTAAATGATGGATGGGATTGATCCCCATGCTCTCCAATGCATCGATTTGTTCGGTGACACGCATGGTCCCCAATTCTGCAGCCATAGCACTACCTACGCGTCCCGCTAACATCGTTGCGGCCAATACGGGCCCAAGTTCTCGGACGAGCGTCATGTTAATGACAGCGCCCATGTGATTTGCCAATCCGATTTGGCTGAACTGAAAATGGCTTTGAACAGCAAGCACCATTCCGATAAAGAGCCCAGTTAGTGCGATGACGGGCAGGCTCAGTACTCCGATTTGAAAACAGGCGTTGACGAGTGTACCGGGTCGCATTTTGTGTTGGCAAAACCACTTCAGGATCTGCCCTGTAAATAGTGTCAGGTCACCGAGTTGGAAGATAAAGTTGGTACAGGCATCGGTGGCTTTGCGCAGCAAGCCCGGGGAACGCAAGGCGTCAGGTGGTGTCGCAGGGTTTAACGTCGTCTCGACCGAATTCATGAGCAGCCTATAAGCGGAATGGTTTGTTCCGTATTTGTGTGTGCGCATCAAAATTAGCGCACAACCGCACCTGCTTTAACTCTTCGGCTTGTTAACATAGAGAACTTAAGGGATTCTTAAGGAAAATACCGGTATTACCGATTCCCGCCGCTAGACTGCTTTGGCGGATGGAAAGCCCTTCCAATTCGTGCCCTACTCGGGCGTAGATTTAGGTTTGGCTTTGGGTTTAGCTTTAGACTTTGCTTTGGCCTTTG
>CAWVZW010000143.1:0-6424 GCA_963934735.1 uncultured Planctomycetaceae bacterium | reverse complement strand
GACGAAGCCGCTGATGCTCCTGAAGACGAAGCCGCTGATGCTCCTGAAGACGAAGAGGACGGCTCCAATACCGATTCTGACGAATCTGACGAATAATCGTTCGTTTGATTGGCGTTACAACCGCACTAAATGGGTCATGCCGTTAGTGCGGTTTTTTTATTACTCTCGGTAAAGAAGGAACGAACAGTGCAGACAGTACGTTTGCGTAGCAACTTAATATCGATAGTTTAGATTCCGATAGCAAAGGTTAGCGAGGACATTCTCGAAACACTTGTTATAGGAAATACGAACAATGGCAACAATTGCCCCCCCAAAGCAACCCACGACCGGTTCTGCAAAAACTCAGAATCCGCTTGAAATCTACCTTCGTGAAATTAACGCGACGGACCTTCTTACAGCAGATCAAGAAAAATCGCTGGCTAGAAAGATACAAAAGGGGGATCCCGAAGCGCGTGACTGGATGGTACGCGCTAATCTTCGTTTAGTTGTAAACATCGCACGTAAGTACAATCATCGCGGATTACCGCTTCAGGATCTCATCGAAGAAGGTAATCTTGGTTTATTGCGAGCGGTGGAGGGCTTTGACCCGACCATGGGGACGCGGTTTAGTACTTATGCCAGTTACTGGATCAAACAGTCAATTAAACGTTCCTTGATAAATACTTCAAAAACTATACGTATTCCCGCCTATATGGTTGAGCTGTTATCAAAATGGCGACGTGCAAACGCCCGCCTGATGGAAACGCTTGGCCGTAATGGTACCGATGAGGAAGTAGCTCGTTTACTAGGAGTCGAACGTCGGAAGTTACCAATGATACGTAAGGCGATTCATGTGCAAAGTTCCGCCCCTCAATCTGATCACCACGAAAACGGTTGGTCACTGAGTGACGTGGTTAGTGACGATCGCGTTAAAACTCCAGAAGCAGATCTGGTAAAGTCTGACGCCCTAAATCACGTCATGAATAGCCTTAAGGACATGAATCAACGAGATGCGTTAGTCCTCGAAATGCGATTTGGACTGAACGGCCAACAGTCACACACGCTAAAGGAAATTGGGAAGTGTTTGGGCATAACGCGTGAGCGGGTTAGACAGATAGAGATCGAATCACTTACGCAACTAGGCGATGAGCTCAAAGCACCTCAAGAGCGTCGATACTTCAAGAAGACGGTCGCATAATGAACTCCGTTGCCGAGTTATCCCGTTTTATACGAGACGTTCCAGATTATCCTGTACCGGGCGTGAACTTCAAGGATATCTGTCCGTTATTGCAAAATGCAAGTGCTTTGAAACTAGCCGTTTCCTCAATAGTGGAAATTGTCGTAGCGTTAGAAATCGACGTGGTCGCCGCACCGGATGCGCGAGGATTTATCTTTGGAGTACCGGTAGCAATGGCGTTGAACTGCGGCTTTGTGCCAATTCGTAAAGCCGGAAAACTCCCGTATGAGACTAATTCCCTGGAATACGAATTGGAATATGGTACGGACACCTTGGAAATACACGTTGATGCGGTCGAAAAGGGTGCGCGGGTACTGCTGGTTGATGATCTACTAGCGACTGGCGGAACGATTAAGGCTTGTTGTGAGTTACTTGAACAGCAGGAAGCGATCGTTGCGAGTTGTTGCTTCGTTGTCGAGCTCGATTTTCTAAACGCTCGTGAGCGAATTGCTCCTCGACAGGTTCAAAGTATCATTCATTATTGACGATTAGCGCCGTTACTAGCGTTTGTTCAATACTCACGTTAGCCTGGCCTTACCGAAAAACTATTATCGGTGATCCTGAAATAAGTCTGCGGTATGCAGAGCACTGCGAATTCGCCATTCCCGTAATTCGGCCAAGAGTTCCTGCTTTATGGTTTCGTACTCCGATACCTCCCATAGATTATTCACTTCTTGTGGATCGTGCAGTAAATCGAATAATTGCCCATAAGGTTCATCGAGAAAATGAACCAGTTTGTGTGTCGACGTTCTGACCATGGTCATAAAATCTGCGTCAGTTAGAATTCCATCTTTGGCTTGCTCGGCAAATAGGTAGTCTCGGCCGGCCCAGTCGTCATCTGTAAACGCGTTCGCCAAGCTGATTGCTTCAAGAGTAGGGGGGACTTCAACGTTTGCTAACTCTAAAATAGTAGGACCCAAGTCCATTTGTTGACAAAGCGCATCGACAACCTTACCTGCTGGATAGCGCCCCGGTGACCAAACAATCAAAGGGATTTGTGTTATGAGGTCGTACATGGTCCATTTTTGACTATGTCCATGATCACTGAGGCAGTCGCCATGGTCGCTCGTAAAAATAACCACTGAGTTGTCTAGATACCCATTGCGTTCAAGCGATTCCATGATCTGCCCGACTTTTTCATCAATCATGGTGACATTGGCGCAATAGTACGCCCGCTGTCGGTGCCTTTGTTCCGCCGTAGGATTGAGCGGCATGATCACTGAATCGTGATCAATCCCACTGTTGTGGCGGCGCAGTTCAGCTAAAGGCGGCGGCTGTTTGTCCAATTCTTCCTGAGTGACTTCCATAATTGGAAGTTGCTTATTGAGATAGGGTTCCGCATAGGACGGTACAGGGTCGTAGGGCGGGTGCGGGCCAGGAAATCCAATTTGTAAAAAGAGTGGTTTTGGATCGGTATGCGGGTGTGCATCCAGCCACCAACACGCCATATCACCAACAAAATTATCAGGATGTGTGTCTTCAGGGAGATTCCAATCAAATGCGCCTAACTTGTTTTTGTAATCCGGCAATTGTCGGTATTGTTCCCGCTGTTGTTTGACCATCCCACGAAAACGGAGCGCTTTATCCCATTCGTCGAAATAATACCGACCTTCCAAGTAGCGGTCCTTATTTTCCACTACATAGCGTTCATCGAACCCCAGTGGCGTTTCGAATGGCCAAGAGTGCATCTTGCCAATATTCGTGCAGTGATAACCTGAGGAGTTAAGCAGTTCCACCCAGCTTTCCCGCCAACGATCCGCGTTCTTTAAAATTCCGGTCGTGTGCGGATAATACCCTTTAAAAAGACTCGCTCGAGCAGGCGCGCAAGATGCGGCGGTCACGTGACAACCCGTAAATGAGACACCCTCGCGTACTAAGCGATCTAAATGCGGTGTATCCATAAAATCAAACCCTAAGGAATTGATCGTATCAAAGCGCTGCTGGTCCGTAATGATAAATATAATGTTGGGGCGTTGGTCATCCATGGAAGTTTTCGTGGAAAGGCTGTGGAAAATAAAGTTATCGTGGTTTTTTTGTGATTCAGAGTGGTTTATCTAATGAATCCGCCAGCATGTCCGATTACCTGCATATTAACCTTATTCGGTGTTTAAGTGAACAAGGATGTCCACAAGATGTTAATCAAACATGCCCTGAAGATAGCAGCCTTAACTGCGTTTACTATATTTATTGCGTCGCAATATTCCGCCCAAGCCGCGGAGAATCCCTTGCGGGCCTCTGTGGCGGAGGACGCTACAATAATGACGATTGTCGGTCCACAAATCGACTCGGTCATCTCCCATGCTACGTACACTTTACCCGACGGTGACGATACGTCATCAGTATTGCGTTCCGAAGAAGTTCCCGCTGAGTTAATTTTACCTTCAAATCCTGTCCTAGCTACACCTGGTGGAACGCTACAAAAAACAATAATTACCGGTGACAGCGGACCCGTTGTCGGCGAAATAGTTGTCGGCGACACGTTTAGTTCATTTTGCGGAGGACGCTTAGGCATATGCGCTGACGGATGCTTGATTCCCTGTCCGACAATCAACTGGGATCGCTTTACATTCTTTACCGGAATCAATGCTTTTACAGGTCCGTTAAACCGAGGTGGCGCTGCCAGTTTCGGGTTCACGGAAGGATTCAACTTTGGCAAAGGGTTTAACTGCTTAGGGCGGGGCGAGGTGTCTGCTCAATTCGGCTTACGCGGTACGCAAACCAATTTGTCCGGCAGCGAAACTACTACGAGCGATCGTAAACAACTTTTTCTCACTACTGGATTATTCCACCGCGCTGACTGGGGATTACAGGGCGGTGCGGTCGTTGACTATATGCATGACGACTGGAATTATAACTTAGACATGCTTCAGGTTAGAACTGAAATAAGTTGGAAGTTCCCCGACGCACATGAAATTGGGTTTTGGATGGCACTTGACGCCGACCACGGCGACACCCATACGAGTGTAGGAAAAACCAATCCGAGTATCATTGACGAGTCATGGTATAGTGTCGACGTGTATACTTTCTTTATCCGTAACACGAATGTTGAAACGGGCGTCACGACCCGCTTGATGGGCGGGTTTACCGGAAACAAGGACGGGATACTCGGCGTTCAACTTCGTGCACCAATCAATGAGAATTGGGCCTTAGACGCAAACGCCACTTACCTCATTCCGGAGGAAGGTTCGGCTACTGATGGCTTTCGGGAAGAAAGCTGGAACGTGGGATTCAATTTAGTATTATATCCGGGTTGTCGAACTCCATACGATCTTGACTACAACAGTCCTCTGTTTGACGTTGGTAGCAACGGAAATTTCTTTGTGGATCGTCGTTAAATATAACTTAAGTGTCTATTGGGCAAATTTTCGCTGATATGTACTTGAAATTCATTCTCCGCTGACCTCTTGTTTGCGAGTTGAACGGTGACATCGCCGCAATATCAAAACTATTGCAATTACCAACTTACGTGTTCGTTGTTCTAAATATAGAATATGGAGTATCGACACCAATAAATTTTACGGATTATTACATTCATGACGGAATCGCAAACAAATCACTGGAAATCGCTCGCAGCGGACTTAACCGGTATTCCACTGGAAGATATGAAATCCGACGAGCCACCCGCTGATCCTGAAGAGTCCTCATCGAGTCCAGCAGGGGAAGAGTCGTCCCAGTCCACGGAACCGGCGCCGCCCATTGAGCCTGTAATTGAAGATTCTATTGAAGTAGCAAAAAAGCAAAGTTCATCTGCATCAGAGGACCCACCGGCGAAAAAGAAGAAACGTGGAAGTTGGGCATTTTGGCGCTCCGGAAACAAGGAAGAGAAAGACTCAGGCGATTCTTCCGTATCAGACGATCCACTCGCTCAATTGAATCAAGCTGAAACTACTGATGACGTGGCGAGTGCAATTGGCGAGTTGTTCGCTACCTCTGCAGCCGACACTCAGAGCGACGAAGTCGTGTTTGATGAGGATGAGATCGCGACGTCTATTGATTTTGACGAGGAGTCCAGATCGGCGAATCGAGATTCCGACACAGATAAGTCCGGAGGCGACCGGCGAGGGCGCAGTCGAGGTGACAGAAGCTCGCGTAGGCGACGGGATGACGACGATAGGGGACGGGATGACGACGATAAGGGACGGGATGACGACGATAGGGGACGGCGGGAAGGTCGCAGTCGCGACAACTCTGAGCGATCGCGTAATGACCGCGATGACGGTCGACGGCGTTCCAATGATCGAGAGGATTCACGTTCTAGAGACTCCGACCGCCGCGATCGTAATTCGGAATCCGATAATTCGGACCGACGTCAGGGGAGACGTCGCAAGGAAAATACTGATCGAGCGCCTATCGACCACGGCGACGTTCCGACTTGGGATACTGCAGTATCTTTTGTTGTAGACAACAACATGGTCACTCGGGATGGTAAATCAGGTAACAAAAAGAAATCCAGATCGAGATCTAGGCAGAGAACTAGTGACTAGGTTCTTTCGGTTATCCGCATGCACCATTACAGTCTCGAGATATTCAATACAGATCTACGTTGGGTATGCTTGTTATGGGAAAACGACACTCTAGTGCGTTTGACTTTCTACCACGATACGGCAACTGACGCCAAGGCAATCGTTGAAACGGAAATTGGACAGTCCGTTCGCCTACAAAAAACCACCACAGCATTAGCACGTTCCCTGACGAAATATGCCACGGGCGAGCAGATTTCATTTTGCGATATTCCGACCTTTGCAGCGAAAACAAGTTTTCAGCAAAAGGTGCTGTCGCGTTGTCAACTAATACCCTACGGTTGCACTATGACCTACGGAGAAATCGCTAAGCAAGTTGGGCATCCGGGCGCTGCGCGGGCAGTTGGTGGCGTGATGCGTACCAATAATTGTCCACTGGTTATTCCCTGTCATCGCGTACTCGGTAGCAATGGCAAGCTAACAGGATTTTCCGCTGGTACGGGGCTTGATCTTAAACAGCAACTACTGCAAATGGAAGGAATTAATCAGGAATTTGTCTTTTGACGGCACTGGAATAATTCTGTATCGTCGGGTAGTCTATGGTTTCCGGCTAAGCGTAAAACGTTAACTGCACCACTAGCTCAACTGGATAGAGCATCGGTTTACGGAACCGAAGGTTAGAGGTTCGAATCCTCTGTGGTGTACTTTTTCCATTTCTTCAATGGCAGCCCGGAATGGTTTCACAGCA
>CAWVZW010000142.1:0-6695 GCA_963934735.1 uncultured Planctomycetaceae bacterium | reverse complement strand
TTACGACGACGCATCTCTTTTTTAAGACCACTACGCATCACCAATTTACCAAAGCGACGCACAGCTTCCTGAATCGTCTCGCGATCTCGAACGATAACCTTTACCACAGCGTTGATTCCTAACCTTGTAATGTATATTTTTTGATTTATCTCTCTACTAAGCTTGAATAATCACTCAAGCTCAAACTACAAATTCTATACCGAGATTCGTCATCTTGACCAGACCCAGTAAGCGTTTTTCGCTAACTTAATTATCGGCAGCTAGACTCGCACACACCAAAAATTTGTCGCTACGAGCAAAAACATGCTTATTTGCATAGGCGGGATGAGCCCAACAGACTCCTTCACGGCGTCGTAACTGGTCTAAAGTCGGTTCAATCAATTTCGCGCGACTAATTTCTACCATCCCTTTTTCACTCAAACGACTGATAATTAACTCCCCCCGTTCATTAAACATCCAGACCTGCTTACCATTTTTCACAAAGTGAATAGTACTCCATCTAGCGCGAGGTGTTGCCGTTTGATTTTCCCAAATCCGCACCCCTGTTTTTTTGTCAAGACATCGAAGTTCACCATAACTATCGACTCCGTAAATATATTCGCCCAAAATAATCGGTGTACTAATAATCGAATGGATGCCGGCCGTGTTCTTTTCATCCGGGCCTGTTTGCTGCCACACCAACTCTGCCTTGAGTGCATCCTGCTTCAAATCAAGTAACAAGCAACCATCATAAAATGATGTCACAAACAATTGGTTATTTGAAAATACCGGTGTGGCCACGCCGATAGGCATTCGCGACGGCGGAAAGGGATGTCGCCAGTGGATTTTACCGGACTCGGGATTCAAGCCTGAAATCGAATCCCCGGTCCAGACCACCACAACTTGCTCGCCTGCTTGCTCAATAAGGATTGGGGAAGCATAGCAAGCCCGTTCCTGCAAAGCGGTCCATTTTTGTTCGCCAGTCTTCACGTCGAATCCAACGATACATGCTGTCTTGCCGCCAAGTTGGACAATCACAGTATCCCCAACAATCAACGGAGACCCAGCAATGCCCCAAATCGGCATAACAATGTCATACTCAGCGTTGAGGTCATGCTTCCACAGCACTTCACCTGTCTCCGCATCTAAGCAGTGAAAGTGCCCCATAGCACCCAACGCAAAAGCGCGGTTTTCGACAATTGCAATTGCCGCACGAGGACCTGCTGTATATCCAATTTCATATTTACATAAATACTCGTGCTGCCATAGTTCTTCACCGTCTTTTTCAGCAAAGCACCAAATTCGTTCAGTCTGCGTTTGATCTTCGGAATCAACCATTCGATCGGAAACATAGACGCGTCCGTTGGCGACTGTCGGCGCACTATAGCCCGAGCCAATTTCGACTTTCCATTTAAGGGGTATTTGGTCTGCGGAAAATTTATCGATGATTCCCGTTTCCTGCCAGACACCATCACGACTAGGCCCACGCCATTGGGGCCAATCATCTGCCTGCGCCATTTCACAGCAAAGCAGACCCAGCACCCCCAGCGTCAACACAATTTGCACCAAGTTTTTCATCATCGGCTCCTTATGCCTAAAATAACATTCATCGTACGATCAAGCAGCTTCGCGCTGCGGTATCAAATCCTCACCGGCGACAGCAACAAAGATCAAATTATGGTCTTTGGCGTACTGCAACACCGCGGGCTCGTCAATGATTATCGTGTGCCCCGCTTCAACAGCCAAACAACGACCACCCGCTTTCACAATCGATTCTAACGTACCGATACCGACGGTAGGGACATCAAATCGAGAATCCTGTTGCGGTTTAGCTACTTTGACAACCGTAAAACCACCCTGCGGGCACAAGTCGCCCGCTCGGGCAATACAACAATCTGTTCCCTCAATCGCTTCAACTGCCAGCACAGCGCGGTCTTTGACAACCACCGTTTGCCCTACATCAAGCCCGCCCATGCACTTCGCTAGCTCCCAGCCGAAATCGATATCTCGTTGTTGCGAGGCCGTAATGGTGTTTTCTGTCAAATTCCCTGGTTTCACGAGTAACTCCGGTGCAAAATAAGTTGCTGGTACAACGGTCAAACCCTGCCGCTGAAACATTGCAACAAAGGCTAATAAAAACGCATCGTCTCGAGTATCACTGTTTCGAGCAACAAAATGATTGTAAAACATTTTCAAAGTGGTCAGATCGGGGATCAATCTAAGCCAGGCAAACTTGCGAAACAAAATCAACTTTTGAACTTTTCCAGCCATCATGACATACTTCACATTATGCCGCTTGAAAAATCGTATCCCCTTACCACCGCGAGCCGGATTTACGGTCGTGTAAGCATCACAAAGTTCGGCTAACTCCGCATCCGCATGTCCGCGGATACCTACACCGATGACCCGGTACCCTAAGAGTTTCAATTTGCGAGCAACGACTAACGGGTAGTCGCCCCAACCGGCTATCAAACCGACGCATTCCACTGCGGGAGGATTATCCGTGGTAAGTGGTGGAACAGAACTCATGCGCATCGGTGTTCCTTATGCGGCGTCCTGTTGTGAGGAAGGATCATCCTCGTCGGCGGCCATCGCAGCAGTTAGTTCATCTAACTGGCGTTGGAGATTTCTGACTTGCTTCAACAGTTTTGGCAACCGCTGCACGCTCGCTATTTCAATCATTCCTTGGCGAAAAGGTACACTTGGCGTTCCCACGTAAACTTGATTCGCCTCGAGTTGCCCCATCACGCCAGATTGCGCAGCTAATTGCACATTATCGGGGATGTCGAGATGATCTTTAACACCAACTTGGCCCCCCATGACTACAAAACCCCCTGTCGTTGCACTGCCGGCAATCGCTGTTTGAGCACACAGAATATTGTGTTTTCCGACCTGAACATTATGAGCAATTTGAACGAGATTATCAATTTTGGTGCCTGCTCCAATACGCGTCACCCCAAAGGTCCCGCGGTCAATCGCAGCATTCGCTCCAATTTCGACGCCATCCTCCAAAACAACGCAACCATATTGCCCACTGAGTGTATGTCCAGTCGCATCCGATTCGTAGCCAAATCCATAAGCTCCAAGTACCGCTCCGGCATGAATGATGCAACCGTCACCGACAATCGTGTTCTCGTACAGCACTACGTTGGGAAAAATCGTCGTCCTTGAACCGACCGTGGAGCCATCTAAAATAACAACGTTTTGCAGAACAACCGTATGGGCCCCGACCACAACATCTTCGCCAATCACAACCCCTGCACTGACCGTTGCGGATTCGTCAATCTGAGCCGTCTCATGAACAATTGCATGCTCGCTAATTCCGATCGGCGGTGGCACCATCATACGTCGGAAATGTCGCACGATATTACCAAAGCACTCCAATGGTGCCTCAACTCGGACAACGGGTAGATCGCACTTCGGAAAATCAAGACTGACAATAGCAGCTGCAGCGTTACTTTCAAGTAACGCATCTAAGTGTTTTGCTGATTCAGCTAGCGTCAGATATCCAGCCTCGGATTCGCGCAACGTACCCGCATTTGTGATGCGAATCGCAGGATCGCCGTCAAGCGTTGCTCCCAATTGAGATGCAATTTCCCCCAATGTCAATTCCATGAAAATCGGAATCCTTCCCGGTCCTTCACTTAGTCACTCTAGATGTGTCAATCAACGACCATTATCGTAGATTCTATGGCGAAAAAACTCAAGCTCGGATTACCGCCACCGACTTATACTCGACGCCGCCCGCTCGTAAAACTGTTTACCAAAACAGTTTTACAAGTTGCTTTACTGAAACCATAACCGAAAGACGTCATTCGATACGATAAACACCATAAAGCCTAACAACGCAAACAAGAAGATTATCGACAACGACCCCTGAATTCGCTCGCTAACTGGCTTACGACGTATCAACTCAATGGTTAGAAAAACAAAATGCCCACCATCGAGGATGGGGATGGGCAGAAAGTTGATGATTGCCAAGTTTGCACTAAGCATGGTAAGAAATAACAGCAATCGAGTGACATCGACAGCGGCTTCATCCTTGGCAACTTTGATGATCATCACAGGACCACCAAGATCAGAAATAGAAGCTTGGCCGCCGGCGATCCACCCAATGGTTTGGCCAACTCGACTCATGTCTTGACCAGTCCGGTGGATCCCTAACTGAAAGGCTGCACCCCACCCGCTCGCTTGATGCACTCTTTCCAACGGAGCAAATATAATTCCACGTTCCCAGCTAAAGTTCTCTGTGGAATCTTCCCATGCTGGAATCACAGCGATTTTTTTGTCTGACTGATCGCGGGAAAAGTTTAGCTGAAGGTTGAAACCTGGCAGGTCGGCTTGACCGGTTTGATGAATATAAAACCAACTCAGATAATCGTCCAGTGGTTGCTCATGCAACTTACGGGTTTCGACTTTCTCCTTATTTTCTGGCGTCTTCACTAATTGCACAGAGTCCAATCGGTCACCCGGTTGGACACCAACGATGTCACTTGAGGCGACAATATTATCGCAACCGTAAGCGACTCCCAATCCTTGTAAACAACCCGTTGAATACGGTGCTGCCGGCGTCAGGAAATGAGAGACAGGTAACGATTCCACAATAATTTCTTGGGTGTTCTGCGATTGAGGACCGCTGCTGCGCGTCACCTGAAAAACAACGCGTTCTCCCGTTAAATTTGCCATCCGCTGGGGCAGCGTCACTGGGTCTCCGGCAGGTTGTCCATTGACAGTCTGAATCACATCCCCTTTTAAGAATCCCGCCTCGTCGCCAACGCTACCTGGTATAACTCCGGCAACTGGCCCCATACCGAAACTAACATGCGGTTGTTTCAAGGCGACCGGTGGTAACGATACTTGTAATTGCTTGCCTGCTCGCATGACTGTCAACATCAATGTCTTGGTGGGATCCGCGGCAATTAATTCCGTGGCATGCCAACCTAACAAATCAGGTTCTGGGCCGTGTGTGTCCCGTTTTATCGACACTCCGTCAACCGCAATAATCTGGTCACCAATATGTAATTGTTCAACGGACTCTGCCGATACAACTGTAGTATTGGAAGCGGCAATGATGCCGATAGTCACCTGTTTTGAATCGATTCCCGACTGGGCCGGCTGAACCTTACTGATACTCTCATTGTTGTCACGATCGGCAACTCGAAACGGTATGCCTGCGGTATCATCCATCCCGCCACCGATAACTGCATATCGCAAGTCCCAAGTGAATCGGTAAAAGTGACTGGGAACATCGGACTCGGAAAAACCAACTAAGTCATAACCAGGTTGCCATCCTGCGAGCCAAGCATTGGACCCATAGCTTACTCGTCCAACCGAAGCGGGTTGGATAGGCGTACCTATTTTATAGGCAACCGCTGCCATGATCACGCCAAAGATCAAGTTCATGATTACGCCGGCAGAAATAATCGCCATCCGCTGTGGTACAGTTTTCGCTGGATAACTCTGCGGATCTAACCCACCTTGAACGGCGTCGTCACTCTCACTACCGTCCTGTCGTATTCGCGCAGCCTCCGCCTCGGCATTGGCCGGATTATCATCTTGGCCCAACATTTTCACATATCCGCCCAAGGGAATGATCCCGATTCCATATTCCGTTTCACCCCATTTGAACTTAACGATGGATGAGGGCAGTTTTAGTGGGCCAATCTTAATGGGAACATCAAAACCAACATAAAACTTTTCGCATTTCACGCCGCATGCCTTAGCCACTAGAAAGTGACCTAATTCATGAACGAAAATCACGAAACCAAGTCCTGCTAAGACTTTTCCAATATTAATCGCTCCGGAGAAAAACTCTCCGGTAGAAAATGCAATTAAGCTTTCCAACATTCCAACTCCTCTCGAGCCCATGTATCTATTGTTAACAACTGATCCAAACTAGGCGTTGGATCAAAATCGTGATGTTCCAACACAGCTCGACAGGCAGGAACGATTTCGGTGAATTGTAAGGTGCCTGCTAGGAATCTAGCAACCGCGGCTTCATTTGCCGCATTAAGCACTGCTCCGCAAGTACCACCACGACCCGCGACCTCGCGTCCTAGCAACAAAGCCGGAAAGCGCTCGTAGTCGGGCGGAAAAAACTCACAATTAAACGGTACCGTAAAATCTAGTTTTGCGGCAGGACCCTGCCACCGATTCGGATAGGATAATGCATATTGAATTGGCAGCTTCATATCGGCCACGCCCATTTGTGCCAGTACGCTGCCATCTACGAACTCTACGAGCGAGTGCACAATCGACTGCGGGTGGACCACAACATCGATTTGTTCCACGGGTAGGTCAAACAACCAGCGTGCTTCAATGATCTCTAAAGCTTTATTCATCATTGTCGCAGAATCAACCGTAATTTTAGGCCCCATGTCCCAGGTAGGATGGGCCAATGCATCTTGTACGCTTACGTTTGCGAGTTGTTCGGTAGAATAATCGCGGAACGGTCCACCACTGGCCGTCAATATCAGCCTTGAAACTTCCTCGCCTCGACCGCCCTGCAATGCTTGAAAAATCGCGCTGTGTTCACTATCCACAGGTATAATTGGAGCGTTACAATCACGCGACAACTCCATCACAGGAGCGCCCGCCATTACCAATGTCTCTTTGTTCGCTAGAGCGACTGTTTTACCCGCTTGCAGTGCCGCCCAAGTGCCACGCAATCCCGCACTGCCAACAATACCTGTTACGACAACGTCGACTTCTTCTCG
>CAWVZW010000141.1:0-6838 GCA_963934735.1 uncultured Planctomycetaceae bacterium | reverse complement strand
CTGCAGCAGTAGACTGTACGCCATCCTGTTCAGTAGGAATACCCCAAGTGGGCGACGAGGGACTCTACCGGATCTCGTATTACCCTATAAAACACAGGTGTTAGACCAACCGCCAGAGCAAGTCGTGGCAAATACGACGCTGAGTGAAACGGTCGCACAATTAATTAATTGTTGGGATAATATGTGTCCCGAAGAACGAGCAGTACTGACCGCCCTGGTCTGGGCGAATAGTTCCGATGTTCAAAATGAGCCAAAAGCGTTGGGATGGTGTAACAGAAATATTTTCTCGTCAATCGCGCTATCAGGGCAATTGAAATTCCTGACTGCGAGCAGTGGCAGAGATACGACCCCTGGCGTCAATGGCACTGATTTCAAAGGCATAGAGGCTGCCAAGCAGAAGCTGGCGGCTAAGGTTTAACTGGGGAGTAGAATTGGGGGTTTGGATAGCCGCACACGGCATAATCCGCGTCGTCGGGTAGAGCTCACCAGGCTTAATGAGCACGGGAGTAACGCGATATGCCACCGCAGCTGGCGACTCAGTCCAACTAAGCGTTCCCTTTTTAAACTTCAGATTGGTGGGCGGACTGAGAGATTCTGATCGCATGGGCTTGGGGCCAATTCTCAGTTGCCAGGCATCGATCCTGCGGTTCGCAGGCGTCGTCAGAATAAGTTTATCCTCGCCGGCGATGGCCACGCCCACGTTACCGCCCGTCTGGCTGCTGATCACGAAGGCATCGCTCCATTTGCGACCGGTCCCATCGGCGGAAAGATAGACGCGACAATGATTGCGGCTCAAGGCGGTCGTGACGGTCAGGATTCCATTGTCCAGCAGATGCAGCGTCGGCAGTTTGCCCGCAAAGGGCAGGACTTCTGGTTTTTGCCACGTCTTACCGTGATCCGTAGATCGGACAGAAACTAGGTTGGATTTTACTGTGCTTCCCGTGCGAATGATCGCCAGCAGTTCACCGTCGCTGGTGGGCGAAACCGTTGTTTCAAACCAGGGCGAGACGACACGGGCTCCTACCTGGAGCATCGCGACGCTGGTTGTGATCACGGACCGGACTTTCCAGGCCTGGCCACGGTCCTCGCTCTGCAACAACACAATCTTGTTGCCCGTTTTTTTCCATACATAAGCAGGCATGAATAACATGCCATTTTCATGTTCAATGATGTGAGCCAAGGGTCGCGCGATACCGCCGAGTTCGGGTGGACAATCAATCGTGGCCCGGTCCAGTTGCCAACTTTTTCCATCATCTTGAGAGATCCCAATCTGGTAAGCATCAGCCGGGACCTCCGGAAGCTTCGGATCGCGTCGCGACTCTGGAGGAGGAACCCATTTGATCCCAAAAGCGAACAGGTCGCCATTCTTGAAGCGTTGCGCCCACAGGTCGACCATCATGGACATCGGCCAATTATCACGTCCCTTCGTCCATGTCACACCACGGTCGGTCGAGATCGCCGATCCAATGCCGTTCGAGATTCCGTAATCGTCCCGGTGATTTGGATAAAAGTTTAACAGGCGATCTCCCGCGACCACGGGGTATCCGCCACCGGTGATGCCGACTCGCTGAACCACCGTGGCACGCGGACTGACAACGACTTCTACTTCCACAGCGACAACAGTCGGCAAGAAGGCCAGCAGAAGCGTAAGACCATAGGATAAGGTTATAACTCCGGTAGTCGTCATGGTGACCTTCATTGCCTACCTCTTCTCGAAATCAGGATCAGTTACTTGACCGTACACCTTGGTATTGCAGATAAACACTACCTTCAGATCACGGACGATCACTTGAAGGCTGGTTGCGGGTTTGAGCGGGACCGACAAGTAGTGGCGCAGGTAGTGTAGATCCGTCACTCATAGCCTCTCATGTTCCGTCAGGTAAAAAGCAGATTCTACAAAAAAAGTCATTCCCCGTCATAGACCATCATGGTCCATCAGTAGTTTTTTGTGCATAGGTCTCCAATGGGCGACGAAGGGGTCGTTTGCCTTCACGCTTCATTCTTTGAATAAATCGCGTGCGTGCGGTTGGTGCTTTTGGCATAATGGGTGGGTGTTAAATTAAAGGAGACTCTCATGAATCGTCTACTGATTTTGATGTTGATAACCGTTTTGCTGTGTTTAAATGAAGCGCCGTGCGTTGCACAGCCAAATTCAGCCTTATTTGGAGCAACGCGTACACGTGACGTTATTTACCTGAAAAAAGATGGGTTTGCTTTAACTTATGATATTTTAACTCCGCGAGTTCAAAATGGAGCGGCAATAGCATTCATGGTCAGTGGCGGTTGGCACTCGACTCACGATTCATTGAAGTCGATTGATCAGGGATTTTTTGGACGGATGACGCGAGTATTTTTGGATCGTGGATTTACATTGTATTACGTCATTCACGGTTCCCAGCCTCGTTTCACGGCAGCTGAGGCTATTGAGCAAACTACCGCTGCGATCAACCATATTCGGAGAACCGCTGCTATGCGGCGCATTGACGCGTTACGAATTGGCGTGGCCGGAGGTTCTGCCGGTGGCCATCTATCGTTGATGCAGGGTTTGCAGGGCAGCGATCATGTACAAGCTGTTGTCGCCTATTTTCCTCCCACTGACTTTTTGAACTATGGCGCTCCGGGGGTGCATTTTGACACGGTGGTACGGGGCCTAAATCCCGAGGGAAACAATCCGTTTTGGGGAGCGGTTGAGCTGCGCGAACTCAATCGAAGCACAACGACATTTATTCCCGTGACGGACAAAAAACGGCATCATGCACATTTGAATTCGATTTCTCCTATTCATCAGGTAGATCCGGGGGATGCTCCAACGCTATTACTGCATGGCGATGTGGATAAACTGGTACCGTTGCAGCAATCACAAATTCTGATTAAAAAACTGAATGCCGCAAAAATACCAAATCAGTTGATTGTTAAAAAGGGTGCCAGTCACGGATGGGTGTCCGGGGACGATGAACTGAAAATCATTTCCGATTGGTTCATGTTGCATCTGTCCGAAAAAGAGGCAGTTCCGTAGCCTCGGTAGCTTGGGCTGGTCCACAATATATAGCTTGAGCACTCGAGTGATTGAAGTGCTCGAACGGGAAATTTCGTCACTGAAGTCCCCAGTACTAAACCTCGTCAGGCTGGACGACCAGTAACCCCCTATTTTCCTTTGAACCGTTGGCCAATGAGAGGGTGCGATGCCTCTCTCTCCTACTCCGACATACCTTCATCATTTGACGTCAATAAGTTGACAGGCGGAATATTACCTATGGCCTGTTCGATAGCTAACCCAACAAATCCAACGTGAGACGCTTGATACGACCGAAAGTGGGTAGTAATTTATGATAAGAAATTAATGCGACATATGGACGGTCATAGAAATCGATGCTGCATCGTCGTTGTACAGTGCCTCGAGCAATTCTTCGAGATCTAATACCAAATCTTTAGTATCGCCCGTACTAAAACTGTTGTCTTCAGCAATATAAGTATGTTGAAGAACGGTACCACGCAGACGCCCTGTTAGCTTTACTTTACAACCCGCCGCATCGGCTCCTTCAAGTAAAGCAGTAATTGTCAGTAATGTAGACGCGTCATTCGCCTGCTCAGTTGAAAGCGTAATTGTCTCACCTACAATCGCAGGCGTTTCCGTAGGAAAGCCAAGCAAGAACGACTCGAGAGATTTCTTATCCTGTGCGGACAATTCCTCAAAGCGATGGCTGTCACTAAGAAATTCAAATAGTGTTTCCTTTGAGCCGTCGGCACCAAACCCAAAACCGTTAACTCTTACATCGCCCTGAAAAACTAATCGCTCATTTAAGCCTCGCAATTGAGCGGCTTTGGTTGACTGTCCGATTAGCCCACTAAAGCCGGCTGAACCCGAACCGGAAATGCGTTTATGACAGTCAACACAACGAAATTTGTTCTTGCCTTCCCGAGCAATTGCCAATTGAGCATGAAAAATCTCTTTTCCACGTTCAGCTTCAGCGTTCTCAGCCACCGGATTACTTCCAAAACGAATACTCTTCATATAATCAGCAAACAAATGCATATCATCATCTGCCAGCAATGAGCCTCCCATTAGATTAGA
Source organism: uncultured Planctomycetaceae bacterium (assembly GCA_963934735.1). Classification (GTDB taxonomy): domain Bacteria; phylum Planctomycetota; class Planctomycetia; order Pirellulales; family Pirellulaceae; genus UBA721. The sequence continues at coordinate 2,766 of CAWVZW010000141.1, read as the reverse complement.
AAACGTTCCATTGAACGAATTTAAACCGGGACGATCTGCCCTCCAATGGAAAATGCGATCACCGGCCAGACCACGTAACGTCTGTGTCATCAGCGGCCCCTTCATGGGATGCAAAGGGTTCGCACTACCATCGTTGAATAATTTGCCACCAGGGTCACCAAGATCCCAGGCAAGCCCGTCGCGATCACCATCGATATGACACGAAGCACAGGATACAGTACCATTACCTGACAACTTAGCATCAAACAGATATCCCCGCCCTTCCCGCACTTCCTGCGGCGTGGGATCCTGCATCTCCACCTCCTGTATCTGCTTGCCCTGCTGAAGATCCAAAACGGAAATTGAATTTGAAAGTCGGTTGAGGACGTAGAGGTATTCCACCGCCGGATGCAAAGCCAATGCGCGTGGGCCACGCTTGAAACGAGTATTGATATTCGCCCCAGTACTGTCACCGACTTCGACATATCGTTGGAGTTTACCTGAACCATCTAGGATCCCAATGCGATCTGTTCCGTAAGATGTAACAAACGCTTGCGAACCACTTTGATTAAAAATTACATCTGTTGGCTGAGCTATCGCAGTCTCTAAAGCAGCCTGATTGGGAAGGACCGAATAGTCCATCCCCTCGTTCAAATCCAAAATCACCGAATCAGCATCCTGTTTCGATCTAACAATTGTTATCCGGTTATCAACAACATGCCCTCGTAAGACAGGCTCGAATCGCACAAGGTTTCGGGCTTCAGTATTTGTTACCCATAGGTCGCCGCTTTGGGGATGCTGTGCCAAGTTAAACAGGATTGTCCCAACGGTTGCGAATGAACGCGTCACACTAAATCGTTTCGTGTCGATTTCCATGACATCATAGTCTGCTAGTTGAATATTAATTTGTTTTTGCCAACGTTTGTCATTCGTACTAACAATAACGCCCTGCCTGGGAGCCGCCGGTAAGTCCGGGTTTGTTGCGCGTGGTGCATTCCGTGCCTGATCGTGACCAACAACTGTTGTTTGATTCCCAGAATGATGAATCGCGACCCAGACTTTTTCTCCGTCCTGACTTACCGCGAGAGAACGCGGATTGTTGCCCGCGATAGAAATTTCGCTAATCGTTTCATAACTTTCTGTATCAATTACATAAACACAACGTTCGGTCATTGAGCTTACAAACGCTCGGTGCCCTTGTGCTGCAAAGACGATATCCCCAGGACGATCACCAACCTGAATAGTTGCTACCACCACTGCTCGTTTCAAATCCACCACACTTATCGAATCTGAGATATGGTTTAGTACCCACACTTCATTGTCATTACGTAAAGCCAGTGAAATCGGCCCGATGCCAACCGGAATTTCCATCAGCAGTTTAGGAGAATTTGGTTGCTCTAAAGAGTACACAGCCAATAAATTTGCCGGTGTGTTGGCCGCATAAAGCTGTGACCCGTCCGCAGAAACGGCCAGTGAATGTGCTTGAGGGCTTTCGTAGTTTACAAAGGGTAATTCCGCCTGTAGTGAATTCGCTATAAAGCCACAGGCAGCGGCGACACTCAACAGGTTACATCTAATATTCATAGCGGCCTCAATCACTCCAATGGTGATTTAGCAAAGAGAGTCAAAGCTACAAGTTCGCGACTATTTAGCTTTACGGAAATCCCAGTTCAGGTATGGCATTCCTTTGGCTGATGAAGTCCACACTGACTGACCGCCTGCAGTGTAGGAAACAACTGCTTCAACACGCGGAGGTAGGTACAGACCCTTTGGTTCTTCAGCCATTCGCCATCCACCTATTTGTTGCATCGAATCCAGAAAGTATTCAAATCCATAGGGCAAATCACTTTCCCACTTTCGACCGTCCTTCGTTTTGCCGCCGGAAAACGTAAATTCAACGTAGACCGCATCTTTGCCGTTATACATAAACGGTTTGTCGAACTGGAAGTTTAAGCAATTTTGAGGCCCACCCCATTCAGCTGGCTTTAACGCTGGATATCCTCTTAATGTTGGGAATGTCCACTCTTTACTAAAAACCGCTGTCTGCTCGTCGAGCAGTTCAAAGTCCCGAGAAGCATTGTATTTGATAGAACTCCAATTACCGTGTGCGATCTTAACCGTGATATTATCCCAGGTTCTACCGATTGTGTCATGATCGCGGTAATCAAGTCGGAATGAAAGCCCGTGAATCTCACGGGCTTCTCCCTTGTGACTGTTATCCATAAAACGGTGAGTTGCATCAGCGGCCCACCCAAAGAATCCACATGCCACAGGACCTTCCTGGTCATCACCGGTGGAAGTTAAGGGAAGTATTTGTTGTAGCCGCTTCTGCTCTTCGAGCGAATTGATTTTGTAATCGGTTCCATTAACACCTTTCTTAGGTATAAAGGTTGGCCTCTTGACGGGCGGCTTTGGGGTCGGTGCTTGTTTGCCACTAGAAATCTTCAGTGTGGCTAACATTCTTTTTGCTTGTTCAGGACTGATTTCTTTTGCAGCGACGGCCTGTTTGAGCCGTTTAATGACAGCATCATAGTCCTGAGCGACTGCAAATGCTGGTGGAACGAGAAATAAGACGACGGCAAAGAAGCTGGTCATCGACCATAGAGAAACACGTTGTGTTGGTATGTAGGAAGGCATCATATTCGGTCTCCAATTAAAAAAAGCATGTAACTAGCTTAACGTCTTGTATTAATTCCGCAATCCGACACTGGCATTGGACATGATATTTACGGATCTGGGCGGCGGAGGCTGGTGGTTTTTCGGGTGGTAGTGATAAGGACAATGTGA
>CAWVZW010000140.1:0-6927 GCA_963934735.1 uncultured Planctomycetaceae bacterium | reverse complement strand
CAATATCTCCAGTGCCCGGTGGCATGTCGATAATCAGATAATCTAAATCGCCCCAGGCTGTATCACGCAGGAACTGCGTGATCGCTCCGTGTAGCATCGGTCCGCGCCAAACGACCGCTTCATCTTCAGGAATCATAAAACCCATGGACATCACGGGCATACCGTTGCAATCAATAGGATTTATTTTCTGGTTTTCGTCGACAGTTGGACGACCAGAGACTCCCAGCAATTGCGGAATGCTTGGTCCATAGACATCGGCATCCATGATTCCGACTTTACTGCCAGCTTGTTGTAGCCCTAAGGCGAGACTGGCTGCAACCGTGCTCTTGCCAACGCCCCCTTTACCCGACCCGACGGCGATGATGGTTTTTGCAGTTAAACCAATTTCGCCAACTTTATTTGCCGGTCGCTCGTGGATGACGCTATTGATAGTTAGGTCTGTGAGCTCTGGAAATTGACTGCGAATGCCGGATTCGAAATCTGCACGATAGGTTGTGGCAATCGGTGCGCTGTGAGTGGTTAATCCTAGCGTTAGTTGCAGGTGACCGTCGTTGAGCGAAATGTCGCTGATCTGATCCATCGTCATCAATCCACGACCTGTTTCGGGATCTTTGAGTTCTGAGAGATGTTTTTCAATAGTTTCGATTGTCAATTTGTCAGTCATATTACCTAACCGGAAAAAATTGTCTTGTTGCGATTATTATCAACCAGAAGATCAAAATAGGACAGGGTGGCAGTCACTTCTTTTACTCTCTTCTTTGTGCTTTCATCAAATTGGCGTACATTGTATTGGCACTGAATTGCTGCGAATAAATATTGGAAAGTGGTATGCACAATGATGACCAAATTGATAGAACGATTCTTGTTACTGTGGCTGATTCTGCTTTCACTCGCGGCATTTTATTGGCCATACATTGAAATTGATTTCGATCCCTTTAATCACCGATGGCTGCTCCCGTACTTGATCATTGCCACGATGTTTTCTGTAGGCTGGATGTTGCCGGTTAAGGAAGTGAAACAAGTTCTGACTAAATGGCCAGTCGTACTTGGTGGCACCGCTGTCCAGTTTATCTCGATGCCGTTGTTGGCTTGTTTAATTGGGCAGCTATTAGGGTTTGAGGGTGAACAACTCGTCGGGATATTTCTTGTAGGATGTGTCCCCGGCGCAATGGCCTCGAACGTTTTGACAATCGTTAGTAAAGGCAATGTTAGTTACAGCGTTAGCCTGACCACGTTAGCGACGTTATTGTCGCCACTGGCAGTGCCGGTGTTGTTGCGTCTGCAAGCGAGCTTTGCCGACCCTGTCGCCGCTCAGTTGCTGACGGAGAACGCCCAAGGAGCGAGTACTGTCTATCTTACGGCGGGATTAAAACTATTGAAGTGGGTGGTTATTCCAGTGGTCTGTGGATTTCTGCTCGGTCGCTTGTTGCCACAGTTTGAAAAGCAAGCAAAATCCATCGGCGCGATCATCGCCAATTTGAGTATTCTTATTATCATTGCGACCGTGGTAGGTAGCTCTCGCGACAAGCTTGGTCAATTGGAAAGCAGCCTGTTGGTGGCGCTGTTGCTGATTAATTTAATTGGTTATTGCTGCGGTCAATTTGGAGGTAAGTTATTGAAGCTCACGCCGGGGATGAAACGAGCACTCACCTTGGAGGTGGGGATGCAAAATGCGGGGTTAGGAGCAACTTTAGCTGTTGAGCTTTTTCCGACCAATTCTAGTGTTGCTATAGCCCCAGCCTTCTATACCTTTTTCTGTATGTTCACCGGCACGATTCTTGCCTGGTACTGGAGTGGCAAAAAAACAGCCGTTTAAAAACCGCGTTGGTAGCGTTGCAGCAATTGATACGACGAATATGCCATCAGGAAGAACATCAACGTCAAGAACATTGAATTGTTGTTCAATCCCCAGATTCCGATGGCCACCCCTGTGGCTATAGAGACAAAGAGCGATTTTGGAATCGCGTTGTTGACGTTGAAGAGCACTAGTAGTTCACGAGTGATTTGACCGCCGTCGAGAGGGTAGACTGGGGCGAGGTTTAAGATTGCCCAGAACAGACTAATCATCACGAAGATAGTTATAAAGTTATTGAGGGCGTCCGATTCGAAGAGTATTTGATAATCTAACGTTTGCTGCAGATCCGATATACGAATCATGTTATCGTCCCGTACATCAGCAGCATCTAATAATTCGCGTTGTGCACCAATGAATCGCTTCTTGCGCTCGGCTGAAATAACCGCTGGGGTTTGAAGCTGCTGGTCCATACGACTGATGCTATCCAGCGTGATTGCAGATGGTCCTAGAATGGACGTCTGATTAGATGTTCTAAGGGGCGAATTAACGGTTGTTTGAAATACGTCGTATTCGGCCAAAGATAGCAATTGATCATCATTTGTATCGGCTGATGTGAATAGTGCTTGCCTTTTTTCATCCATGTGCCGCAGATTCCATGCGAGGTCACTGCGGCTTAGAGACATGATGATATTGTCGAGCGTACCGTGGGGGTCAGCGGTTAGCCGAGCGGGTATTCCGACTTGCGCCGTTAGAAAACCATCAGTTTTCCCCACAGCGCGTACAGCTACGATGACTAACAATGCTGCTAAAATTTGCATGCTGGGGCCGGCCGCAGTAACAAATAGTTTTTGTTTGGAGGTATATCCAGATGTATGGTCGAAATAGGATTCCATCCCCTTGGGAACGGCTAAGCCACCAAAGTGGTACAGGACGATATGGGCCCGAATTCCGCAGCGACGAAATGCCAAGGCGTGACCCATCTCGTGAATTAATAGTGAAAGAAACACCGCCACGCTAAACACGAATAGATAAATTGGCGTAGACATCCTCATGCTAAACCCTAGAAAGACGCAAATGGCCCAGAACCCTGGGTGGATGCGAATAGCGATTCCTAGAAATTGGAATCGCAAATCATAGGCTGTGATTTTAGGTTCCCCTAGCATCTAGACGGCTTCCTGTGACAAACGATTGCGTTGGTGAGTTAAATATTTGATGGATAGCTATCCATAGATTATGCCGCTTGAGGGACAGCAGTGATAGCATCATCGGCCAACGTTGCCAGAATAAATTCGGCGGCACGTCTGGACGCGCCGCTAGTGGCGTATTGACTCGCTAGGGTCTTTAATTGCGCAACGCTGTGCTCAAAACATTGTGGGTCTGATAGCCACTGGGTAAGGTGCCCAGCGACCTCTGCGGACTTATCGGTACACGTTGGATATTCTGGCATTGGAATATCTTCGCCGCCCGGCAAATTTGGATGCCACATTTCTTTGGTGCGTAAGAACGGATTGGATGAGGATATCAGATTCACGAGTGTGATGTATCGTGCTCGAATGAGGTGATTGCCAAGAAAGTATCGAAATCGATTTACGTGATATAAAATCACCGTTGGTGTGTGATGGTACATGAGTTCCAATGAAACAGAACCGGAACATGCCAGGCAACAATGCGCGGCTTGCATTAATTCGGGAGTTCTGCCGACATGGATTTCGATGTTCAAGCCAGATTCGGCGACCAGTTTGCTGGCATAGTCAGCTTGCACTTGATTGAAGCTGGCGATGACGAAACGAGTATCGGTCACTTCCCGCTGGACCATAGCCACGGCTTTGAGGAACCACGGAAGTTGTCCCTCAACTTCTTGTTGCCGAGACCCCGGCAGTAAAGTTACCAATTTCCCGGCTGTATCGCGTTGGCGAGTTAAGAATTCTTTATCGATGGTTTGTTTTTGGTTTTCCATTTCATCAAAAAAGGGATGTCCGACAAAGCTTGCGTTGCAACCGCGGTCTCGATACCACTTTTCCTCAAATGGGAGTTTGCATAACGCATAATCAACGCGCTTGCGCATCTTGCGTATCCGCCATGGAGCCCAAGCCCACAACTGCGGCACTCCATAATAGAATACGGGAATTCCATGCCGCTTTGCTTTCTTAGCAATAACCCAGTTGAATCCGGGATAGTCAATTAACACCACGGCGTCGATGCTATTTTCCTTGAAATATCGCTCGGCCTGCCGTGCAAAACCGATAAACCGATGTAGATTAAGCAAGACTTTGACGAACCACATTACAGCGAATTGAGTGAGATCAAATAGTAGTGTACATCCCGCTTTTTCCATCAGCGGACCGCCGAAGCCAACGCACTCGATGCCGTTGTCCCGATGTAGCATTTCACGAATTAGGTTGGACCCGTGCAAGTCGCCGCTGGGTTCACCAACTGAGAAGAAAATCTTCATATCAAACGTGTTGTTGTCTTAAGGAATTTCAATTTTACCGGTCAGATTATTACTCATTACGCAGCCTAAGAAAAGATTGATTGCGATAGTTGTGCCATACGTTTGTCACCACTGCTGATAGGTTACGTGAGCAACAACGTGGCCTTGGACATGTTGAACCTTTGGAACGAAGATAACGAAAGTTTTCTAAGCAGAGGAAAGCGATGTGTGGGGAAACCAAGGTGTGCGTTTTGCAGCAGCTAGCGAGATCCCTCGAGCTCGTTAGCTGTTTTTTCGTCACACGTTTCGCGTTGCATTTCTGGGCACTCATTGACTGGAATCGAACAAACGTCGCACATAGAATTACCGTGCTCATCTTTCATGCCAGCTAAGCCTCCGCAACTTCCCTTGATTTGGCGATTGCCAAAAATGACGCCTACAGCCATTGCTAGAATGACGCCGCCAAAGACGCCACACGAAATTAATACGATTTCAAAAAAATGCATGGATTAAGGGTTTTCCGATTATTCCAAGAATAATTTCATAGCGCGATTGGGTGTCCATTCGAGTTGGTCATTGATACGCGTGATTAACAGTACAGCAAATGGTTGGTCGTGCTTGTTAGCTATATCATAGGCTCGTTTAGGCCCAAGTACCAATAGGGCGGTTGCCCAGGCATCCGCCGCAGCACAAGTGTCGGTAATCACCACCGTCGAGGCTAATGGATGCTGTACTGGCATCGCCGTGGATGGGTCGATCGTGTGTGAATATCGCACCCCCTCGATTTCGTAGTAGTTAACATAGTCTCCGGACGTGGCAATCGCTTGACTCTTAACTGCAACGATTCGCTTGGCAGTAAGCGCTTCCCCTGATGGGTCTTGGATTCCTAATCGCCATGTGCGTCGATTGTCGCGATTTTTGGCGTAGCTAACCGTTCGAATTTCTCCACCAATTTCAACCATATATTGTATGTCGAGTTGTAAGGCTTCGAGCAGTTCAGTAACCTGATCGACTGCGTATCCCTTGGCGATAGCGGACAAATCTATTTGTAGCTGGGGATCATCTTTCTTGAGCCCAGGCGGGTTTTCCCGTAAATGAAGTTGTTGATAGCCGATATGCTTAAGTACTTGAGCAACATCATCCGCGGTAGGAATCCCGTTAGGTTCGGTAGTATTCTCTTCGGTTTGGGGGCCAAACTTCCAGAGGTTGACCGCTGGGCCAACGGTGATATCAAAAGCGCCTTGAGATTGTTCGCTGATGGACTGTGCTAACTGTACAATTCCCAATAGTTCTTGTGAAACGTTGCACCACGCGGCAGTCTGCGAACGATTGAATTGTGAAATCTCCGACTCAGCAATATAGGTAGACATGATCTGATTGATATCAAGCAGTCGTTGCTTAATGGCGGATTCAATTTCTGATAAACGCAGAGTATCGGTGAGTCCTTCAATCGTGACCGCGAAGGTTGTTCCCATCGTCTTGCCCCGCAGAATGACCTTAACAGGCTGTTGCTCAGATGTGTCTTCGTTTGTCTGTGTTGTCCGCTTGCTAATCGGTTGTCCAGGTTGGAGGACTCGTATAAGCAGCAATACCGCACAGAACATCACCAAGGCGATGGTAAGTTTCATGAACGGAGACATTCGTTTCATAAATCACCTGAACGGCTATTCGCAGCGTTGCGGATACGATTACGTTGCATGTTAGTCACTAAGTTATGGCTAGCCGCCAAAGTCATCGAAGGCGACATTTTCAGGTTCAACGCCAAGGTCGTCGAGCATGGATCGTACGGCCTGCAGCATCATTGGCGGCCCACACGTATAATATTCGATATCTTCTGGAGCTGAATGAGATGTTAGATATTCATCGAGCACGACTTGGTGAATAAAACCAGTAGAGCCTGTCCAATTGTCTTCCGGTAGCGCGTCTGATAGAGCGATGTGGAATGAAAAATTGGGAAATTGGTTTTCAAGTTCGCGGAATTCTTCCATATAGAATAATTCTCGGGCGCTGCGACCGCCGTACCAGTATGATATCTTTCGGTTGGTGGATTGGGATTTGAGCAATTCAAAAATATGGCTCCGCAAAGGGGCCATACCTGCACCTCCACCAATGTAAACCATTTCCGATTCTGATTCTTTGATGAAAAAATCGCCATAAGGTCCAGAAATGGTAACTTGATCACCTGGTTTGAGATTGAAGAGATACGAGGACATTTTCCCCGGTGGTGTACCTTCTGGTGCTTTGGGGTGTGGCGAGGCAACCCGCACGTTGAGCATAATAACCCCTTTTTCATCCGGGTAATTTGCCATGGAATAGGCTCGGAAGACGTCTTCGGTTACAACGGATTTATAACGCCACACATTGAACCGGTCCCAATCACTGTGATATTCTTCCTCAATATCGAAATCTTTGTATTCAACAGTGTGCGGTGCACACTCGATCTGGATATAACCGCCGGCTTTAAAGCCAACATCCTCGCCCACGGGCAATTCCAATATTAGTTCTTTGATGAATGTTGCAACGTTTCGATTTGAGCGGACAGTGCAGACCCATTTTTTGGTATCAAAGACTTCAGGCGGGACCTCAATTTTCATGTCTTGCTTGACAGCGACTTGGCATGCGAGCCGCTGACCTGCTAAGGCTTCACGTTTGTTAATGTGACCACATTCCGTCGGCAAGATATCGCCACCGCCCGCATGGA
>CAWVZW010000139.1:0-6952 GCA_963934735.1 uncultured Planctomycetaceae bacterium | reverse complement strand
GTGAAAGTCAACCCGAGCAAAATTCCGCACAGCAATCCCCACCACAATCGACTTCCAACTCGCAAATTCTCAAAAACATGGGTAAGTTCCTGTCCTTGTTAATCTGGATTGTTACTGGAATAGCCTTGCTCTATTTCTTGTACAAGAATCGCACGTCGCTACTGAAAGCTGCAAGTGAAATGTGGCACGGATTTTGGGAATGGCTTAGCAATCTATTCTCCGGTACTTCTCACGAAACAGCAGCAGTGGCAACTGCCGCCTCTGAGAAATCTGCGGAACGTCCGCAACCATTCGCATCTTTTAATAATCCATTTCAAGGAACTTTAAAGATGTCGCCGCGTGAAGTCGTCCACTATAGTTTTCAAGCGCTCGAAGCATGGGCTTACGAGAAGGGCATTGAACGCCGTGAAGACCAAACGCCGAACGAATTCACGCGAGAGGTTGCGTATAATGCGAAAACCATTGGGAGCAACATTGAACAGCTTGGAAAACTATATTCCCAGGAAGCGTACGCACCGAATAGCGTAGCGAGTTCACATCTGCCAGAGTTGCAAGCGTTTTGGTCCGTTTTACTAACAACACCACCAACGCCGATCTAAGACATCGAGTACAAGAGAATTAGCGGCCCAATTGCCAACTGTCATTCCCTAGCGGATCAACATGCTGGCTATGGTTTGATCTTCGGCAGCGCGACGATTGTCCGCAGCGACGACAACGTTGGTATCGTCTGCGGTGGAAACTTGCACTCGGTTTTCAGCGCCATCTACGGAACGGCCGTATCGACAAACTAAACCAACAGCGTATTGAATTGCTTCGCTGGTGGCAGGGCCCGTTATCAATGCACTTGGTCCAGTGAAACTGGCGGGCTCTAAAATGGCTGTGCTCGTCGCCTGCGGCATCGCATGAATGTACTCCAGCCGTTCATTTTCCTGTTCGTCGCGACCGAGAACGACCTTGGTTTCTTCATCCCAGCGGAAGTGTCGTCCTAATTTTAGAATTTCATAGTCCCAACTGGTATCGTTAACTTGTATTTGGATCAGATCGTGCACTTTGCTACCAAAACCTGGTTCAGTTAACGCACAACCCGTCGAAGGAGTAGGAATCATATCTTCGGTGAAGCCAAATTTTCGCGCCAGTGCAATCAATCCTTTGCGGCTACGGCCCTGAAAGTCATATAACTTTTCACGGTCAACGAGTCCATCACGTTCTGGCTTGGTTGGCTCTAGCACTTTAGCCGACAATGGTCGTAACAATAGATCTTCCAGGCCTGAATAGTTTGAAATCACTTTCAGATCGGACCGTTTTTGGCTCATGGGTCGCTGGCCTACCACTTCGCCACTAACAATGAATTGAGCATCAATCGTTTCCATAAATTTATGCGCTCGTTGAAACATGTATATGCGACAGTCCACACAAGGATTAGCGCCTTTACCATATCCAAACTGGGGCTCACGGATCAGATCCAAATAATCCTCTTCATGGCCGACAACAGTGATGGGTACGTTTAAGGCGCGCGCAGCTTGCGCTGAAGTATCTTGACAGCAAGTAAACATCGTTTTGAAGTTCAAGGCCTCCACTTCAATCCCCTGCTCTTGCATGATGCGTATCGCTAGCATGCTATCCAAACCACCCGACAATAGTACAACACAACGCGTCATGATTTAATTCTCCGTCCTCTACACATAGATTCGCCTTTTCCTACCCCTAAGGGCGCAATGTATTCACAGCCCTATCATCCTCTGAGATTACTAAATCGACAACCACCGTTTTACTCTGGCACATTAGATTCTTCAATCTCCCCAAGTGCAACAAGAGCCAGATAAGCAGCCATCTGTTCTGCTTCCTTTTTGCTTTTTCCCCAACCAGGGTCGAACACTTGGTCGTCAACGACTGCGGAAACGTGAAATTCTTTCTGATGGTCGGGACCGCGTTCATCCAATAGTTTATAAATCGGTGTTGTTTTAAACTCCCGTTGAGCAACCTGTTGAAATTGAGACTTGAAGTTCGTTGGGACACCCTCCGAAACGACGAGAGTGACCAACGGTGTAAAGTGACTGCTGATGAATTCTCGTGCAGCGACACTACCTCCATCTAAATATAGTGCGGCTAACAACGACTCAATCGCATTTGACAGGATAGATTCGGGGATCTGGCCCTGAGAACCAATCCCTTTGCCGACGATAATTATTTCTTCGACGCCTAGTTTATATGCAATATCCGCACATGTTTTTCGGCTCACGATTACAGATTTTATCCGCGTTAATTCACCCTCGAGGTAGTTCGGATACTCGCAAAACAACCACTCACTAACGACTTGTCCCAAAATCGCGTCACCAAAAAACTCTAACCGCTCATTGGAAACAAGCTTATGTGCCGCACCGGAAGTATGCGTCAGGGCGGTCTTTAGCAGTTGCTGATCTTGAAATTGATACCCCAGTTTTTTCTCGCACAGTTTCATTTTGCGCGCAGCTTCAGAGGAAATGATCATGTCTGCATCTTGGTTCGCGACAGGAGCTGGCTCTTTGCCAAACCATCCACGAAACCGATGCCATATTGTTTTACTGGAATTCACGCGCCGCTCCTCGGCAGTCGAACAGATTCCTAAAGCAACTGTCCGATAACATTATGAAACCAGCTGAATTACCATAATGGGCTCCTAACGAGTCCTATAAGAATTCAGCTAGTGGTAAATAAGAATTCCTAAAAGCGACTCACGCGATTTCGCAAAGCTATGCGAATCCAACGAATGAACCGGTTCAGGGAATTCTAGACCAACCTTTAGGGTCTAACATTTACACGCTCTGGTCAATTACTAATCTCTTCCAAGTAGTCAAAACATCGGCCAAATCCACGGGGTAAGCTCAGTAATCATTACAACCCACATAAACCGTCATTCTGTACTTTGAGCCAAATATCAATTGATACAAATGCTTTACAACGCTAGTTGACGGTTTAATAGTTCCTGCCGACAATCGAAATAGACGAATTTGGGGCACTTTGAAAATAAAGCGACTCCAAATTCCGACCCGCGACGGAATACTATAAGCGACATACGCCATGATAAACACGCTATATTTGCCGGAATTACGAGAGATGCTACACGAGCGTCGCGCCGACGAATTAGCCGAATTTTGTATTGCTGTGCATGCTGGAGTCACGGCTGATTTCATGGCTGGATTAGAACCCAGCGAGATTTGGCAAGTTCTCAAATTTGCCAAACCGACTAGACGTTGTGAGATTTTTCGATTCTTAGCTCCAGATATCCAAAGCGCTATTTTGGAAGACGAAGATCGAAACGAAATCGCCGAACTCATCGACACCATGGTGCCCGACGATCGAGTCGACATGCTAGCGGAACTCGCCGAGGAAGTGACCAACGAAATCCTAGCACTCGTTTCCCAAGAAGAACGACGCAACATTCTCCGCTTACGTGAATACCCAGAAGACACCGCCGGGTCGGTGATGACAACCGATGTAGCCAAGTTAGACGAAGCCCTAACGGTATCCGAAGCGTTAACCGAACTGGGCCGGCAAGCTTCCGAACTGGAAACTATCTATTATCTTTACGTCGTTGACGAGACCGACCACCTGCGTGGTGTCGTCTCCACCAAACAACTCGTCAAATCAATCGTCCAGCCCGATAGAACTCTGGGCGAGTTGATGGAAGAAGATATCGTAAAGGTCGACGCTTTAGATGACCAAGAAAAAGTAGCGCAGATTGTCGCTAAATACGACTTGTTAGCAATTCCTGTCGTCAACACACAAAATCGCATGCTGGGCATCATTACACACGATGATATTATTGACGTGTTTATCGAAGAAGCAACTGAAGATGTACAGCGCATCGGTGCCGTCAACCCGCTTGATGAATCCTATCTCAAGACATCCCTACTGACACTCAGTTGGAAACGCGGGATGTGGCTAACAATCCTTTTCATTGCTGCCCTACTGACTGCATTCGCCCTTGAGCATTACGAGAACTGGATCAGTAAATACACTTGGTTAGTCATGTTTATCCCCCTTGTTATTTCCGCGGGTGGAAATTCCGGGGGGCAGTCATCGACATTGATTATATCCTCCATGGCGCGAGGTGAAATTGTGTTGTCCGACTGGTTCAAAATCATCAAACGAGAAATCGCCATGGGACTAATTCTCGGTTCACTACTTGGTGGGCTTGGCTATGTCGCCAGTTATTTCATCGCGCCTTCACCAACGGTGGCACTGATTATTCCAATTACTGTTTTACTGGTCATCATGTGTGGCACGCTCGCTGGATCCATGCTGCCACTTTTCTTTCGACGTCTGGGTTTAGACCCGGCCATGATGAGCAATTCGTTTGTGGCGGGAATCGTCGACATACTCGGAATTGTTATCTACATAAATGTTGCTCAAATCATCTATGGCATTTTAGAATCCAGCAGCTAGCTAGTCATTGAATTGTCAACGAGTGGCCAACGCCGATTGATAGACCTGCAATATCGAGTCGTGAAAATGGCGGACTGAAAACAAACTGGCGATCCGTTCTTTGGCAAGGACAGCCCGCTCGCTAGCTGTTACAGGATCACGCAACACGTCACGCAATGCGGTTGCGAGGCCTTGGGCCTCACCCGCGTCTACCAGCAAAGCAGAATTGTCGCCAAATATTTCAGCCGTACCGCCAACACGAGTAGCGACGACCGGCGTTTGGCTCGCGGCAGCTTCTAGTAACACGCGGCCTAGAGGCTCTTGCAACGCAGGATGCGCAAGAACATTAATTTGTCGTAGAAATTTTGGCATCGCGTCCACATAGCCAATCCAATGTAAACGCCCGGCCAATCGCCCATCTGTGGCGCGGCATGCTAAGGATTTTTCGTAATCACTGCTTTCTTGTTTTTGCGAGTAGCGTTCGCCAGCTATTACAACGTGTAGCTGGGGAAACTCGTCGATGATTTTTTCAACCGCGTCACACAATACCGGCCAACCTTTTCGTAATCCAATTTGTCCAACGCCACCGATAAGCAATGCGTCACTGGAGAGACCTAATTTACGGCGCCACGTATCGTTCGGATTTTCATTAACACGATCAGTCGCCGGTTTACAGAAAACATCTTCGTCGACGCCATTGAATACCTTGATGACCCGTTCAGGTTGTACGCCCTGTTGCAAAAACGACTCTCTCGTAGCTGCCGATACAGCTATTAACGTGTCAACTTGATTTAAGTCGCTGATGATTTTGGCGGAAACCTTCATGATGTCCCGCACATGACCAACCGTCACGCACTTCAAATCCTCCGCAGCGCCAAGAATCCGTGACATGGACAAACTGTTGCCATGCACAATATCAACATCAAGTCTCTCAACTAATGTGCACAATTCCGCAACAATCTGTTCTAAGGGTTTTCGCTGGCCACTGCGATCACGTACGTCAAACGGGATACACTGAACACCCTGCGCCCTCAACTTATCCACAAAGGGTCCTTCACTTGGACACAACACGGTTGCTTGAATCGATTCAGCTGCGGATGCCAGAAACGTCAACAAAGAGTTTTCGCCACCATTTACAGTCGTGAATTCACAAAGATAGGCAACACGCAACATGAACTATTAATTCCCGTCGGGCTTACAGCAACCCATAATTTTCCAGAGTTTTACGCAATTGCGATTCTTCCGATTCGTTCAGAGGCGTCATTGGCAATCGCAATTCGCCGCTGTCCATACCTAACATAGCTAAGGCAGCTTTGATAGGAATCGGGTTGGTCGACAAACCTAACATGTCTCGACACAAAGGAAACAACTTGTGATGCCACTGCTGAGCTGCTGCGATATCGCCGTTGTCAAATGCATTAATTAACGCCATCATATCTTGGGGCACAATATTGCCGACAACCGAAATAACCCCACTGCCGCCAATCGACATCAAGGGAAGCGTTAAGCTATCGTCCCCACTGAGTAACGTTAAATTGGAATTATTTAAGATTTCTGACGCTTGGTCTAGCGAACCAGTAGCTTCTTTGACCAACGCAATGTTTTCCAACTCGCCGAGACGGCAAATTGAATCTGGTTCAATGTTTTTTCCTGTGCGACCTGGAATATTGTAAACACAAATTGGCAAATCAATCGTTTCGGCGATAGCCTTGTAGTGTTCGATAAAACCTTGTTGCGTCGGTTTGTTGTAATAGGGCGCAACAACCAATGCGGCGTCGGCTCCATCGGCGGCAGCCCGCTTGGTCAACCGTAATGCCTCGGCTGTACTGTTGGACCCCGTACCCGCCATCACCTGTATTCGCCCAGCAGCGGCTTGCACAACTTCCGCGATCACTTTTTCGTTTTCGTCATGGGTTAAAGTCGGTGATTCTCCGGTTGTGCCAACGGGACACAAACATTTCGTACCGGCAGATACGTGGAATTCCACTTGCCGTTTTAGCCCAGCAATATCAACCTCTCCGTCGCGAAACGGGGTGGTAATTGCTACGGAGAGTCCCGAAAATTCAGCGCCTTTGCGAGTCATGCGTAGAGATCCTACAAGAATACAACGATTAAATACAAATTTGAGAGCGACGAAAACAAATAGCTCTCTAAGACCTCTATGATACGTTCGATTTACGGTTCTTTAAAGGCGTCAAACCAATGCACAAACTGGCCACAGTTGCAGAACTCAAGTTTACTCGGCTGCGAATTCATAATCATCAGAAATATAGCCTTCAAACAGCTCTATCGGTTCTGGACCCATTTTCCAGAATTCACGAGCTTTTGCCACTTCGAAATCACGCAATGTTTTCTGTGTAATCACAAAGGCAGCCTTAAGCGTGGACTTGTGCTCAAATTCGGTGAAATTATTGTCAGCAATGCCGAGGGCGAGACCTGTTGAAAGTTGGTTGCGTAAATAAGTCTTAATGGAACCGGCAACTCTTATAGTCAACTCCTGAGGCGACGTCTCGACAACCACAACGACAGTACTCGTACCAATTTTGAT
>CAWVZW010000138.1:0-7006 GCA_963934735.1 uncultured Planctomycetaceae bacterium | reverse complement strand
GCATTTAGTTGCTCTTTGTAGGGCAGATAGTTTAAACTGCAAATAATCTAATGCACGTTGGGAAATCTCATGTACCATCCTCAAATTAATCGGCGAGTTGCCATTCAGGCGGGGTCAGTCGGTCTATTGGGACTGGGGATGAACCACTTGGACCCGTTATTAGCACTGGCGTCTGAAGATGCGGTTCCACCCACAGCAAAATCCGTTATCTACATTTTTCTCTCCGGTGGTTTAGCGCAACATGAAAGCTTTGACCCGAAACCGGATGCTCCCGAGGATGTACGCGGTGAATTTAAGCCGATTCAGACGCAAACACCGGGCGTGCTGGTTTCCGAGCATCTTCCGCAGTTGGCCCAACGAAGTAATCAATGGGCGATCCTGCGGTCATTGACCCATCCCTATAATGAGCATTCCGAGGGTCACCACGTCATGCTGACCGGTCGCAGTGATTTACCACGCGGGTTCAGTGGCAGTCGCCCCAACCCTACCGACCATCCCTGCATCGCGTCGATGGTAAGCAATCTACTTCCACGGCGTAATAATCTACCACCGGCTGCTGTCCTTCCGGAAAAACTCGTTCATGTCACAGGCCGTACGATTCCAGGTCAGTTTGGCGGCGTGATGGGCGCCGACCACGACCCTTGGTTTATCGAGGCAAGCCAGTTCAAAACTAGTAAATATATCCACGGCGCGTTTCCCGAATATGGCTTTCAACGTTGGGAAGGAGCAAACAATCCTCCAGACTATAAATTCGAAGCTCCGCGTCTAGAACTCCATCAAGGAATGTTAAAAGATCGATTCAAATCTCGTTTGGCATTGTTAAATGGCTTGGACGAGCAGCGACGTCATCTGGACCGGGCTGCCCAAGTTGGCCAGTTTAATCGTTTTCGTGGTGAAGCAGCATCTCTATTAACCGGCAGTGGTGTCCATCAGGCTCTGAATGTTCATTCCGCAGACGATAAACTGCAGGAAAAATACGGGAAAAATACTTTCGGCTGGTCTCTGCTCATGGCACGTCAACTTGTCGAAGCGGGCGTGCGGATGGTCCAAGTCAATCTAGGAAATGACGAGTCATGGGACACCCATGAAAATGCATTTACAAATCTGAAGGATTTTCTGCTACCTCCCACTGACCGCGCCGTGGCGGCCCTGTTAGACGACCTCGAGGACCGTGGCATGCTGGAAGAAACATTGATCGTGATGGCCGGAGAGTTTGGCCGGACACCACGCGTCTTTACGTTTGACGGAGCGAAGAGTGGTAAACCGGGCCGCGATCACTGGGGTGCTATTCAAAGCGTCTTTTTTGCCGGAGGTGGCATCCGCGGCGGGAGCGTTGTCGGGGCCTCTGATCGACAGGGTGGTTTTCCATCCGAGGATCCCCATACGCCAGAAGAAATGGCGGCAACTATTTACACAGCGTTGGGCCTCCCCAAAACCGTTGCTTGGAATGATAAATTAAATCGTCCCCATCAAGTTTATCACGGGACCCCCATTCGCGAATTACTCTAGCTTGTCGGCTGATGCGGCCGGTTCTATTTTTTACCGAACCGGTGGGCCATAAGCCAACACCCCCTACAAATCATTTATAATCACGCTATGTCTTGTATATCTTTTTAATAGGCGAACAACTTTATGGCTACGATCAACGTTAATGGTAAAGATTTGGACGTTACCGACGTACCTTTCGATACACCATTGCTGTGGGTCCTCAGGGATCATCTTGGGTTAACTGGAACTAAATATGGGTGCGGTGTTTCCGAATGCGGCGCCTGTACGATCCACGTCGATGAAGAGGCGGTGCAATCTTGCGTTACCGCTCTGGGCGATATAGGCGAAGCCAAGGTCGTTACGATTGAAGGTCTTTCCCAAAACGGAGATCATCCGGTCCAGAATGCTTGGCGAGAACACAACGTACCACAATGCGGTTATTGTCAAGTCGGCCAAATGATGACATGCGCAGCCATGCTCAAGGAAAACCCCGATCCCTCCGAAGAAGAGATTGAAGAAGGAATGTGGAACATCTGTCGCTGCGGTACTTACAACCGAATTCGCGAAGCGGTAAAAACTGCTGCCAAGGAGATGCAAAAATGAACAACTCCCTGCAAGACCTAACTTTACGACAACTTATCGAAAAATCACGCGTGGAAACTGAGGTCAAATCACCGGCAGGATCAACAATCCTGCGACGTGATTTCTTAAAAGGAATCGCTGCCGGTTCGCTTGTAATCCTCACGGCAACAGACGGAACAACAACCGTCGCCGCGTCGGACGATCTGGCCACGGATGAGAATCTCTCGCCTAGCCTGTTTGTCGCTATAGAACCGGATGGAACTGTCCAAATCCTCGCTCACCGTTCAGAAATGGGTACTGGCATTCGTACCGCGTTACCTCGAGTGCTTGCCGATGAGCTTGGCGCGGATTGGGATAAAGTTGTTATCGTTCAGGCCAAAGGCGACAAGCGACTCGGTGATCAAAACACCGACGGCTCCAATAGTATTCGCTTCTTTTATAAGACCATGCGACTTGCCGGAGCCACGGCACGTACAATGCTACAACAAGCAGCCGCCAAACAATGGGGCGTGGACGCTGGTCGCTGCACGACCAAGAATAATCAAGTCCTCTTAAAAGGCACGAAGAAATCAATCGAATTTGGCAAGCTTGTTGCCGCGGCTATTAAACTTACAGCTCCAAAACCCGACACAATCAAGCTTAAGTCGTCTGACGAATTTCAGTATATCGGCAAGAATTTCCCGATCACGGATCTCGACGACATCCTCACCGGCAAGGCCGTCTTCGGTATCGATGCTCGTATCGATGGGCAGGTGTATGCCGTCATCGCACGGTGCCCGGTGGTTGGTGGGGTTGCGTCTTCTTATGACGACGAGGCCGCAAAGAAAGTGCCCGGCGTTATCGCAGTGATCGACTTACCGAAATTCCAGGGCGCCCCACTTTTTCAACAACTAGGAGGAGTCGCTGTGGTTGCCACGGACACGTGGTCTGCTTGGCAGGGTAGGGACGCGTTAAATGTAAAATGGGACGAGGGCCCAAATGCTACCTACGACACGGAAGCATTTGGTGCTGCCTTAAAGGAAGCCGTTAGAAAAACAGGTCAGACGTTACGTTCTCAAGGTGATGCCGCCACTGCCATTGCCAACGCCGATACCAAGGTTTCCGCGACTTATTCTGTACCTCACCTTTCTCACGCTCCCATGGAAACCACCTGTGCGGTTGCTGATGTAAAGACCAATGACAAAGGTGATGTCACCTCCTGCTATTTAAAAGCAGCTACCCAGAACCCGCAAGCCGTACAACAAGCCGTGGGCCCGGCAATGGGGATTCCTAACGATCAGGTATATTGTGACGTGACATTGCTAGGCGCTGGATTCGGTCGCAAAAGCAAACCAGACTACTGTGTCGAAGCAGCGCGGCTATCACGAATTATGAAAAAGCCCGTCCATGTAACATGGACCCGCGAAGATGATTTCCGACACGACTATTTCCATACGATTTCCGCCGTACATTGCGAAGCTGGACTTGATGAAGCAGGCAAGCCAGCGGGTTGGCTAATGCGCGCTGCTTATCCATCAATTACTTCAACCTTTGCCGTCGGCGCGGACACGCCTGCGACTTGGGAAGCTGAAATGGGACTCAGCGACCTTCCCTACGACGTAGCAAACGTTCAGGTCGAAGTTGGTAAAGCCAAGGCACATACTCGTATTGGTTGGCTGCGGGCGGTTTGTCATATTTTCCAAAACTTTGCGGTGTCCTCTTTTGCGGACGAGCTAGCCCACGCGGCGGGCGGCGACCCATATGAATATCTATTAGAAATACTCGGGGACGACCGACATCTGGATCTGGCTGCCCTAAAACTCGGGAATCGAGGCGCCAACCCGAACGAATACCCTTACGATATCGGTCGGCTTAAGAATGTCCTTTCTCGCGCGGCCCAGCATTCTAAGTGGGAGCGTCACACTGACTTGCCCCAAGGCCAGGGTCTCGGTATTGCCTGTTGCCGAAGTTTTCTTGGTTATACCGGCCACGTTGTCGAGGTCTCGGTGACCCAAAAGGGAACAGTTTCCGTGGACCGTGTCTGGTGTTCGATTGACTCGGGCACGATCGTCAGTCCCGATCGCGTTCACGCTCAGGTTGAAGGCGCGGCCATCATGGGTATATCACAGGCCATGTATGGCGAAATGCCGATGAAGAAAGGCAGAGCGGTTCACAGCAACTTTGATGGCTTCCGAGTGGCTCGCATGAACGACGCTCCAAAAGAAATTAATATAGACATTATCAAGAGCGATGCTGCTCCCGGCGGGGTTGGTGAAACTGGAATTGGCTCGTTTGCACCAGCATTATGCAACGCCATATTTGCTGCGACAGGCAAAAGAGTACGCGATCTGCCGATCAAGAACCACGATCTGTCTTGGACCATTCAGTAAATCGTCGTCAATTTTTCCTAACGCAGGATCTGTCGATGAGGCGACTGCAATAGCGAAGGCGTCGATCTACACGGTGCGCAACTGGAACTCGGTTAGGACCGCTGCATGGTCTGATGGGAACTCAGGGAAACTTCTATCCGTCTGCGATGGGTGATGACTAATGACTTTTGAGTTGATAGCGTCAAGACGTGACCCGATGGCATAAATGTAGTCAATTCTGGCATAAGGATCTCGGTATTCAGGTTCCGGATGATCCTTAACCGGTACAAACCCCTTTCCAGATACATACTGGTAACCCGTTCCGACTGTTGTCCAAGTGTGTCCCAAAGTCGATTCAAGGATGTCAGGATTGGCCTGACGAAAAGTGTCCGCGAAACCTTCTTTGTGCATGGCTTTGGATACCTTTATCGGCAGAACTCTTGATTGATTCAATTTACTTTGTCGAGTTACTGTTGTGTGATCAAGATGGGAAACACAGTTAAAGTCACCGGCAACAATCACTGGCACTTGATCCGAATTAGCAGTGTGTTTGCGAAAATCATCATGAGCCATAAACTTCTGGAGTTGGTCAAATCGAAGATCATCTCCCGCACAATAATCCGCATCGCTTAGCTGTTCATTCTTGATCGCCACGATGTGACGTCCACCGCTGGTCAACCAGATATCGTAGACGCGGACCTTTTTTCCGTCCGGCAGATTCACCGTCGCCGCAATGAACGAGAACGAGGAAAGCCCTGCGAGCGGTGCAATATCCGTAAGTGGGTAACGACTAAAGATACATAAGTTTGCAGCGGCGGACGGCGTGTAATAGTGGAAGTCCAACGCCTTGGCAATATCGGCAGCCGAACCGTACGTTTCGATCATGGCAACAACGTCCGCACCGCTTTGGCGAATAATCTCGATAGTTCGATCGCGGGCTGTTCTGTTGTTGAGCGTATACTTCGGGTCCTGATTGAGTCGTCCCCAGATATTCCAAGTCATAACCTTTAGAGGCATTACAGATTGAGTTACTTTAGAACCAGTTGCAAAAGGCTCGGTTTGAACTTCATGAGTGCGGGTATTGATTTGCCGTCGTCGAATCGCCGGAACGACTATGGATTCCGGTGGTGCGTCATCCCGATCAAAGTAGCCGCTGTCTGCCAGTGGCGCCGCTTTCCATGTTGAGGATTTTGATTCGACGGTGACAAGCGATTTTTCTGGATCAATCGTAATCGTCGTGAACAAGGGATCTTTATAGTAAGCCATTCTTGTTGCGCCACCCACCCACTTATACGAAGCGGAGTTTATATGCAGATAGGTAACACCATCGACTTGTAACAGCGAATCAACGTGGGTATGACCGTTAATGCAAAGCAGTATTTTTTGTTGGTATCGCGTTAGTAATTCCTGAATTTCAACCGCGTTCTGGATCGCAGCGGTGCCGGCCAATGGTTGATGGCTGAGGATTAACACGGGTCGATCGGCCCCCTTTAATTCTTCTTGGAGCCATTCTTTTTGTTGGTTACCTATGTAAGAGGGATAGCCCTTCTGAGTTGGCGATCCGGTTTCGTTTCCATCGAGCACAATTAATCGCAAGTTCCCAAGATCACGACGGTAGTAAGCGGATTTGATACCCCAAGCTCTGTAACAGTCATCGCGAGATAGGTTATAGTCAAATTCGTGATTTCCGATAACGTGAACCCGGTTTTCATGTGCCGAGTTGAACTTGTCGGCGAAAGCTTGATGCTTCGGATTGGGAAACGCGAAATCACCTAGCTGGACCAAAGCGTCAGTTTCAATGCCTTGCATCGCTTGCAAGAAAGCATCAAGTCGCATCTCCGCGTCCACGGCCAAGCCACCGTGCAAATCCGCAATGACGCCTAATCGAATTGGTTGCTTTGATTCATCACTGGTAAAGAATTGGGCAGACACAGGCAGAGAGAGTGACGTGCATGTCGCCCCGATTGTTATGCCAAACGTTTTGAGAACTGTCCGGCGTGTTGGGTTTGTCATTGGGTTAATTCGTTTCACTCCCAGAATATTTCCGTCAGAACCAACCCGTCCGGGTGATTGGTTTTCCATTCTCCCCACAACATCAATTCAAAGGGGTACTCACTATATGGAATATCTTCCGCTTCCTGCAGAAAAGACCGACCGTTGACCAATACTGCCATATGCCCGGCGGCAAGCCCTGCCTGCATAATATCCAGTTTCTCTTCGCCGACCTCTCCTTGGAAAACTCGGACGCACTCAGATTCATCGCAATAGGTTACGGCAATCGGCAGATCTTCATATATTTCACTGACGACATGCTCTGACATACCACTCATCCAACGTTTTGGAAAGGCGTAGTGCTGTTCACCGATGTTTAACGTAATCACCTCGTCCTGATCATCAAGGCTGGCCTCTGCGACAGTCGTAAAAGATCGCGGTGGGGTTTCAAACTCACCATCCAAAAACTCATCCTGCAGCATTTCGTCATCGGGCTGCATATCAGTTACTTGCAATGCGAGGTGATCGGATACCAATAAGAAGCCGTATGCCAGCACAACCGCTAGCAGCAATATTCCCGCACCGGCAGCAACTTG
>CAWVZW010000137.1:0-7149 GCA_963934735.1 uncultured Planctomycetaceae bacterium | reverse complement strand
ACGCGTTTGACGGCTGGCTGCAGTATTAGTGTCTCCGGTGAAATCAAAGAATCCGGTGGTAAACAAGCTACCGAAATATTGGCTTCGCAGGTGGAAGTTCACGGTTGGGCAGATCCTGAACAATACCCGCTGCAGAAAAAACGGCACTCGTTTGAAAAACTACGCGAATGGGCGCACCTGCGACCGCGAACCAATACGTTTGGAGCAGTTGCCCGAGTTCGTAACCGCATCTGTAAGTCGATTCATGATTTTTACCAAGACCGTGGTTTTCTGTACGTGCATACTCCAATTATCACCGCCAGTGATTGTGAAGGTGCGGGAGAGATGTTTCGCGTCTCGACACTCGATCCCGCCAATACTCCCCGCAACGACGAAGGCGGTGTGGACTTCACACAAGACTTTTTCGATCGGCCGAGCTTTCTGACGGTAAGCGGTCAACTGGAAGCAGAAATCTATGCGACTGCACTGGGTAACGTTTACACGTTCGGACCAACCTTTCGCGCCGAAAACTCAAACACGTCTAGGCATTTAGCTGAATTCTGGATGGTTGAGCCTGAAATGGCATTCTGTGATCTCAACGGCAATATGGATTTGGCCGAAGCATTTCTTAAACAAATGTTCAGTGACGTACTCGAAGATTGTGCTGAAGATATGGCGTTTTTCAACCAACATATCGATGACACAGTGCTGGAAACGCTGCAAGGAGTTGTGACATCCGAATTTACTCGTCTTTCGTATACCGAAGCAGTTGATATCCTGGTCGCGAGCGAACAGAAGTTTGATTATCAAGTCGAGTGGGGATGTGACCTACAAAGTGAACACGAACGATATTTGACCGAACAACATTTTTCAGGACCTGTGATCCTGTACGACTATCCATCTACGATTAAACCGTTTTATATGCGAGTCAATGACGACGGCAAGACCGTTCGAGCGATGGATGTATTGGTGCCTAATGTAGGTGAAATCATTGGTGGCAGCCAACGTGAGGAACGCTTGGATGTTTTAGAGGACCGTATGCGACAACAGGACCTTGATCCCGCGGAATACTGGTGGTACACCGACCTCAGAAAATATGGCACTGTACCGCACGCTGGGTTCGGCTTGGGACTGGAACGCGCTGTGCAGTTTGCAACGGGAATGCAAAACATTCGCGACGTGATCCCTTTCCCGCGAACACCCGGAAGTGCTGAATTCTAAAATGATAATTCGTTCTTCCCAAAGATACTTTTCTCCAAGCGACGAACACACTATAATCTCTTTCCAAATGAAGCGCAGTTGCTTGGCGATTGTTCGCGAGGCATAAAAAATGAATGGGCTCCTGTTCGCCGAAACAGAAACCCATTCTTTGGACTGAAACAGGGCATTGCATCCATGCAAGCTCTGTGGACCCACAGCCACAACTAAAGTATCGGAACGTTCGGCCTGTCACCTTGAGCAGCACTCAGGTTTGAAATCATTCTCTGGCATTATTTTGATGTCCGAGGCACCAATCAGTTTTTTTGAAATGATAATGGATAGATCATGACACAGACTGCAAAGCTGGCACTTGAAGATGGAACTGTATTTACGGGCGAGTCATTTGGATCGGCCGGAGAAATTGACGGCGAGGTTGTCTTCAATACTTCCATGACCGGATATCAGGAAATTCTCACCGATCCCAGTTACTGTGGCCAGATCGTGACGATGACGTACCCTGAAATCGGCAACTATGGTGTCAACTCGGATGATGTCGAAAGTGGTAAACCGCAATTATCTGGATTCATCGTCCGCGAAAACAGCCGCATCGCAAGTAACTTTCGCGCCGAAGGTACGCTCAGCGACTACCTAAAAGAAAACAACATTATCGGGCTCACGGGCATCGATACTCGCGCACTTGTACGACGCATTCGAACACAAGGTGCGATGAAAGGAATTCTCTCGACCGAGGATCTCGATGACGCAAGTTTGGTCGAAAAAGCAAAAGCTTCCCAGGGACTCGTCGGACGCGACCTTGTCAAAGAAGTGCTTCCAGAACAGGATCAACAACAATGGGACCAGACACTGAGTGAATGGGCTCGCTTGCCGCGTGAAGCAATGCCTGGTGGAGAGGACTCTTATCATATCGTTGCCATGGATTTTGGTATGAAATGGAATATCGCTCGCCATCTAAAGGAAATGGGGTGTCGTGTGACAATCGTACCTGGCACGGCAACCGCCGAAGAAATCATGGCACTCAAGCCGGATGGAGTCTTTCTCTCCAACGGTCCTGGCGATCCTGAACCCGTTGATTATGCTATCAAGACAATTGGCGCATTAATCAGCCAAGTCCCCGTATTCGGCATCTGCTTAGGGCATCAACTTTTGGCACTCGCATGTGGCGCAACGACGTTTAAGCTCAAATTTGGGCATCGAGGAGCCAACCAACCGGTGCAAAATATCGACAATGATGTCATCGAAATTACTGCACAAAATCACGGTTTTGCGGTCGCAGAAGATACTCTACCCGAGCATCTAGCGATCACGCATCGTAATTTGAATGATAATACAATTGCGGGAATTCGACACAAGGAATACCCAGCGTTTGGCGTGCAATATCACCCAGAATCATCTGCGGGGCCACATGACAGTCGCTATCTGTTCCAGCAATTTTACGACAGTATTGCGGCGTTTCAGGCCAGCTAAGCTCACGCTTTGTCGAGCACCCTAAAAGCAACAGTCGATTATGAGCAAGAAAAAGCGAAAGAAAAAACACGCCGCTTCCCAAAAAAATTCGCGCAATCGCGCGCAGACAACCATGCGTACTCGTACCGTTACCAACAGTGACGATGCACCACTGGAGTTGTTACCGGGTCAAGAAACACGTGCCGCAGAATCTGCCACTGTGGTCTGGGTATTGTGTACGCTCGCGACAGCCGCTTCGCTAATGGGAACTGTGACATTTGCAATGATTAACGCCGCGATGGGTGAACCCGACGGTGGGGAAATGATGCAGATGTTACCCAAGTGGTTCATGATGGTCGGCGCTTTGACGGGGATTATCGGACTCATCGGAAACGCGTTAACCCAGCGTTGGCGTAATCACAAAGCCCCATCGATTGTGCGATATATTTCCGCCATCGTTTGTGCCGTTGCCGTCGGCGTCGGCTTGTGGTTGTAAACATCCAACCGTCTACCCATTGCCAAACCGATTCGCATATCACGTCGTTTGACATAAACAGAGGTTACCAATCCGACCTCCGCAGGTTATTTTTGTAGTGTACCTACAATCTACTGCTAAAGATGTCCTATGACCTCCGACACCAACGAAACTCCTCAATCGCCAAGTTCAATCGACGATGCTCACGACCCCTCTACGCGTGAACATATGCCAGTGGCCGATGATATTCCGTCGGATAACGAATTTGAAATTGAAGTTGCCCAGCGAGTAAAACGGTTGCCGCCCTATATGTTTGGCCGCATCAATAACTTGCTCTATCAAAAACGACGCTCTGGCGAAGATGTCATTGATATGGGTATGGGAAACCCCTCCGATCCGCCTGAACAACTCGTCATCGACAAACTAGCCGAAGCCGCTGCCGATCCACGAGTTCACGGTTACAGCAAATCCAATGGAATCCAGAATCTGCGGCGAGAAGTGGCCAGTAAGTATCTCAAAAAATATGGCGTCCGCTTAGATCCCGAAGAAGAACTCATGGTCTGCTTGGGTAGCAAAGAAGGATTTAGCCATATGTGCTTAGCACTAATGGGTCCTGGGGACACCGCCATTGTTCCGGCTCCCTACTTTCCGGTACACACCTATGCCGTAGCCTTAGCGAGCGCAAACGTTATTTCACTCGAAGTCGCTGATAGTGATAAATTCCTCCGCAATATCGCCTATACCTGCGAACAAATGTATCCCCGTCCCAAATTGTTGATCTTAAACTATCCTCACAACCCCTCAACGGTCACCGTCGAACAAGAATTCTACGATGACGTCGTCAAAATCGCAAAACGTTACGAGCTTATGGTCATCAGCGATTTTGCCTATGCCGATATCGCATTTGATGGTTACCAGCCTCCCAGTTTTCTGGCTTCCGAAGGTGCCAGTGACGTCGGAGTCGAATTTACTACGATGAGTAAGGGCTATAATATGGCGGGCTGGCGTATTGGATTCTGTGCAGGTAACCGGCACATGATTCAGGCACTAGCTACCATTAAGGGCTATTACGATTATGGGATGTTTCAAGCCGTCCAAGTAGCAGCGATTATGGCGCTGCGAGAAACCGAAAAGGCGGTCGAAAAACAATCGAATATCTACCAACTGCGGCGAGATGTGCTCGTCGACGGTCTGAATCGCATCGGTTGGGATGTGCAATCGCCTCGCGCTGGGATGTTCCTCTGGGCACAAATACCAGAAAAATGGCGGCAACAAATGTCAACCATGGATTTCGCCATGAAGCTACTCGAGCACGGCAACGTCGCAGTCAGCCCTGGGTCGGGATTTGGATCCTCGGGTGATGGGTATTTACGAATGGCGCTCGTGGAAAATGAAGAACGCTTGCGACAAGGCATCCGCCAAATCAAAGCCTGCTTGTCGTAACCGTTATATGAATCCACGACGATTCGTCGGCGACAGCCTACGCGATAATTTTTCGAATCGCTGCTGAACTACGGTAACGGTTGGCTAGCTCGCAGATAGGCAAATAGATCGCGGATTTGCTGAGGTGTTAGCGTTTTGAGTATGCCTTCGGGCATCAAAGAACGCTGTATCACTTGCATCTCATCAATATTATTACGATTCACAACAATCCGCTGGCCATCGGTTCCTCGCAATACAACCACTCGGCTATCTTGGTCGTCGATGAAGCCCGTTAAGGTCCGCCCGTCGAGCGTAAACACAGCATAATTCTCAAAGCCCTCGCGAATCGTGATGCTGGGATTCACAACGTTTAATAATATTGCTTGCAAATCATCGCGTTTGTACGTCGTTAAGTTAGGACCGATTTTTCCGCCATCGGTAAATAGCTGATGGCATTTACCACAATGCTGTAAATACAAACGCTTGCCGTCATAAGGATTACCCGATGCTTCCCCAATCACGCTTATCAAATCTTTGATGCGAGTTTGTAATTGCTCGGACGTCGCTGGGCTAATTTCTCCAAACAACTCCACGACTTGGGATTTAATTTCCTCGTTATCGTGCAACAACATCGTTAGAATCACTTCCTGTCTGATTGAGTCGACGGGAATCTTCTTGTCCTGAACTTGCTGTAATAGTTGCACCGTCCAATCGGAACGACTGGCGAGTAATGACTGAGCAACGATTTGAGTTTCTTGGGAAAACTTAACATAAGCGGCCAATGTTTTCGTTGAGATGTTATCCGTATCAAACCCTTGCAGTGCGTTCAGGGTAGCCTGCTTGATGGACTTATCCGCGGTAGATCCGAGGATGCCTAGCAACGGTTCAATCGCAGCGGGAGCACTTATTTGCCCTAGAACCGAAATCAGGTCCTGGCGTTGCTGTGCCGGAGCATTGGTGTTGGCCACGGTCTCGATGGCTGTGGCAATGGCCGCTGGATCCCCTAAGCGAGCCTTGAGTTTCAATGAACCACCACCGGCAGCACGTATTTGTTCTAACAACGAAGTTGGTAAATTCGCCAGTGAACGACCCTCAAAGGATTGCTCAAAACCAGCCATTAATACATCACGTGTGGCTTTATCGGGAGCAGCTTGAAACATCCAAGCTAGGTTTTCTAATTCGCCTCGCGTGCCAGACATCGCGTAACGCTTGACCAATCGTTGTAGGATAACCGATTTGGTCATATTTTGTGTCCAGATATCCGACTCGCCAAAAACCTGTCGGATGCTTTCAAATTCAGTCGCATTCGCTTCGATTGCCCACCAAACTAACAGGGGAATATGGTGATCGAGAACATCTTCATCGCGACGTAACAGTTCCTTGACGATACCGGCAAACAATGACGGGCTCACACGCCGAGCCGAGGCTGCCATTTGACTACGCACTTGCACGTTGTCTTCTTGCTGCACCTGCATTAACAAAGCTGTTTGGTAATTCGAGTCCAACTCGAGATGGTCTACCGCCAAACGAATCGACCAACCCCGCACCGCCCAGTGGTCACTCGTAAGGGATTGTAGAGCAATGTCGAGATCGAAATTCCCCGTGATGTTAAGTGCCCAAAGAGCATTGATTGCAACAAGTATTTCCTCGTTGGCTAAAAGTGACTGCAACTGTGTGACGTCGGAATTGTTGAGTTTACGATTACGCAATAACCGCAAAGCTGTTTCCCTCTGTGAGCGAATGGGAGAAGAAAACAGCCCAAACAGTTCTTTATTCGTAAACTCGGAGCAATCAAAAGACTTAATCTTCCAATTCTCTGTCGGACGTAATCGATAAACCCGACCGTTGGTATTATCGATGCGACCTTGGAAATGCGCGGCATGATCGATTCGCTGCTCATAAAGATCCGCTACATAAAGGGCGCCATCCGGACCAACTTGAATATCCACGGGTCGAAACCAAGTGTCGGTTGTTTTAAGCGGATGCCCGAGGTCTGTTGTTTTAAACGTCGATGTATCCGGTTCAAAACTGCTATACACTACTCGACCTTGCAACGGTTCCACTCCGAACAAGCGATTACGGTAATATTCTGGAAGAATCGGATCCTCATAGATCACAAACGTATGCGTGAATCGAGGGACCTGGTTATGGGCCATCGCCGGGAAATAGCCAAAAGTATAGGGGTTCGATAATTGACCATGTTTTGAGAAGCCCTTTAGATAGTAGCCACCTTGGACATAGTGGAAACCACGTGTGTTGCCGCCGTTATAGCCTGAATAGACTCGGCCAAATGAGTCAAATTCTACGCCATACGTATTTCCTCCGCCTTCGGCGAACATCTCGTACTTCTTAAGCCGCGGATGATATCGCCAAATCCCTTGCCCCATCGTCGAAATCGGCTTTTCGTCAGTGCCATAATGTTTGATGTTTCCCGATACGGTACTACCCTGAGCGCCATATAACCAACCGTCGGGCCCCCAACGTAGATGGCTTGCCGCCGAATGCGTATCTTCAATTCCGAAACCTTCGAGAATAACCACAGGGTCACCATCCGCCTGGTCATCATTATTACTGTCTCGATAAAACAGCAAATACGGCGGATTTAATAC
>CAWVZW010000136.1:0-7221 GCA_963934735.1 uncultured Planctomycetaceae bacterium | reverse complement strand
CCGCCGCGTTTCTGGCGGATAATGGATTCCAATGAGCCAACAATCACTACGGAACAATTTCGATATGATCCTCGGCGATGTGTATCGCCTTGCCATCGCGCAGTGTTGCTCTGACTGTTATGGGCATATTCCAGTCAATATCCGAAACGTTTTTGAACGTTAATTCCAAAACCCCTTTCGTTTCCGTGGACGGCAAAGTAATTGATTCAGCAATAATCCCGCGTAAGTGATTGGGTAACACCAGTTCGATCACCGCTTTGCCACTTAATGTTCCTCTATTGAGTCGAACGGGTACGTGTAAAGAACCGTTCTCTTGAACACTTGCTGTTTGAATTTCCGCGTCGACAAACATTAGACGCGGGGCCACCAAACAAACGATTTGGTCAGCCTGCTCCTGAGATGAGTAACTGACGGTATGGCGACTGCCGTCATGATCGGTCACCTCGGCAACCCCCATTACACAGCTTCTACAAGTTCTTCCGACTTGCATCCATGGGGGTAACTGGATCTGAAACACAAATTCAGTATCTTCCGGAGGTACTACTAAAAGGTGTCCTGTGACGCCTTGCAAGTGCCGAGCTTGGGTGTCGGCCAACATGATTTTAATTGGACCGTCAAATTCACCTCGATCGATAAAAAACTTTCTCGTATAGCTCGATCCACGGTTCGCATATTCGGAATTATAGATACCCCATACTTTAAACGGTGTTGGCAGGCCAACAGCAAGTTTCAGAGTGTCAAAAACTGTTTCGTTATCACCCGCTGGTTCCCATGTGGCGACTACAGGTGCCTCAGTCGTGGTCACTTGAGAATTTGGTTCACCATCCACAACTGCAGTCCCGATCACCTGCAGTTCGACTCGCTGTATAATCGCTTGATCATCACAATTTAGCGTCAATTCCACTTCCGACTTGTCCCTGGCGATTTTCAGACCTGTGGCGGTGATACCCTTGGGTAATCCCTCTACTGTAAGATCGATCGCCCCCTTAAATTCGCCCCGTCGATCGGCCTGTATTTTCAACTTCACTGTTTGCTCTCGCATGATCGTCAAACTGTTTGCGGGCATTGAAAGAGTAAATGAAGGGGCGTGTTTGACCGGAACATCTACAACTAGCCGGTAGGCGTAGTTTTTACCACTGCGACCACCAACGGTATCGGCAACCGTGACGTAGTAATCGCCATCGTCCTTAAAGGACATCAGCAAAGATGAATCTGTATTTCCGTTAGTAATATCATCATGTTGTTTAAGTAAATTGCCATCCTTGTCATAAATGGCGATTATCGAATCCAATCGTGAGCCAAGTCTTGCGGCACGCAGGTCAAAGAGCAGATTGTCCCCTTTGCTGGCCGAAAACCACCACTTGTCAATTTCGTCTGGTCGCAAGATCCGGCCATTAAAAACCGCGGGCGTTGCTACAACGTCATTAGCTGTTTCTGTGCTTTCGATAAATTCCCTCAGATGACTGATTTCAAAGATCAGCGACCCTGCCTGGTAATCTTGAAAAACAAACGGGTGCCTATAACTACCTATGGTCGTGTTTGGACTTCCGTCCCCGGACATGTGTTGTGGCAGTTTTATCGAAATGGTATCGCTGGGAACATCCTGCCCTTGTAGTTCCGGTTTAATAGTCGTGCCCGCTTGGCCACCGAGGGGAAATGCATGGTCGATCAGCGTTTGATCAGTAATCGTAAGGCGATAAACATAATTCTGCAAACCTCCAAACTTAATGTCATGAATTCGAACTTGGTAAACCCCGGACTGATTCGCGACGAATCTTAGCCGCGAATCGTTTCCATGAAAATCAATGTTCTCGGCGTGTTGCTGTCCGTCGGGGTCACGGATTTCGAGCCTTGAGTCCAGCGGCAGTCCCAGTCGCGCCGACATAACTTCACACGTATAAGACTGTCCGGCAACCGCTTGAAATTGCCACACATCTACATCTTCCCGTGGAAAAATACGACCGTTGATTGTAAGTGGCACTTGAACGTCGACCGGAATTGGATCACCGTCGATTTCATGTTCTATGATTTCTGGCAAATCTCCAACTATAAATTTCATAGCAGGAGTGATTCCCTGGCTGGTCGAGACCCGCCAATAATGAAATCCCAAAGGTGCATCGGGAGCAACACTCAATGTGCCACCCGTGTCCTTAGGGTAATCCTCTTTTGCCTGTGACGCGGGCATAGGGATCACCGGGCCTTCAAACCAATAGGTCGTTTGCAGCGGTGTGATTTGAGCTGGCCCTCTAACTCCGACTCCCAACATTTCAAAATCGGCCTCCGCAAAAAGGTAATAGCCACCAACGCGAAAATCGATAGTACTCCCTCGTTGCCCGCCTGCTGGAAAGATATATGCCACGCCAGGTGGTTCTGCCAGCAGCGGTTTCTCTACTGCAACAGCACCTAGCAGCATTATTACAGTCAGTGATCGTAAGCTGAGCATAGCTTCAGTCTCATTTATAGGTAGAGGGTTAAAACAGTCCCGGGATTACTTTTCCATCTCCAGGTACGATAGGAATTGGGCGTCCGTCGGGCGTGTAAAACACCTGTTCCTGACTAATACCTAAGCCACGATAGATAGTTGCCATCAGATCTGCCGGACCATAAGGCGTCGTTGCCGGTCGTTCCGCTCGTTCATCGGAGGCACCGATAATGCGGCCGCCCTTAATTCCGCCGCCGGCTAGGGCAATGGTTGTACTGGGACCCCAATGGTCTCTACCGGCATCTTTGTTAATCCGAGGCGTACGGCCAAATTCCCCGGTAACCAATACCATCGTGGATTCCAGCATTCCTTGGTTATCCAGATCTCCCAAAAGGCCGGACATCGCGCCGTCGAGTTGCGGCAGCAGTTCATTACGCAGCACATGGAAATTATTGTAATGTGTATCCCAGTCAATATGATCAATGAGCACACAACGGACTCCAGCTTGAACCAGACGTCTGGCCATCAGGCAAGATTGGCCTAAGGAGTTTCTTCCATATTGATCGCGCAATTGCGATTTTTCCTGTTCAATATCAAACGCGTGTTTTGTGGCTGCAGACGTCATCAGGTCAAACGCTTTTTGTTGAAATGTATTCATCGACTTTGCATTTTGGTTGGCTTGAGTCTCCACGGCACCTTGATACCGATTGATGCGCTGCAGCAGCGAGCGTCGATTGTCTAGACGATTGGAAGCGACGGTAACGGGCGGCACTAAATCGGGAACTTTGAAATCAGGTGCATTAGGATCAGCGGCAACGACAAACGGAGCCGATGTGGGGCCGAGGAAACTGGAACCGGCACTGTTATGCATTTTGGGCAAACAGACATATGGTGGTACCGAACCTCGTGGACCCTGCTCTTTGGAGATAATAGATCCCAGGCATGGTTTTTGATTATTGGGTTTAAGGCCGCCATTAAAACCCGCGGCCGGCTTATAGCCGGTCAGCATCGCATGGTCAGCACTACCATGGTTTGAGTCACCGTGGCCAAAGGACCTTACTAACGAAAATTTGTCTTGGTGTTTGGCTATTTGCGGTAAGTGTTCACAAATTTGAATTCCAGGTACGGCGGTTGAAATGGGAGAAAATTCACCTCTAAATTCCGTGGGGGCTTCGGGTTTCATGTCCCAAGTATCAATGGTCGACAAACCACCCTGCAGAAACACGACGATCAGTGAGACATCCTTGCTTGTGCGATTCTGATTATTCCCCAAAGCTTGGCTTTGCAACAACTGTGGCAATGAGACTCCCATCCCAAATGCGCCCGCTGCTCCCAACTGCAGAAAATTACGACGTTTCATTCCATCACAAAACCGACTTGGATTTTTCATTGGTTAGTCCTTTAATTCAATCACATCGCCCAGCGAATTGCCTTAGTGGTTAAACAAGAATTCTAACGAATTCAACATGCTCCAGGCAATATCTTCTAAGCTTTGCCGCCTATTACTACCTTCCGCTACATATTGAACCGCTGTCGCGATTTCTTGTTTATCGCCATAGCGATTAAAAAATGTTAAATACAGTCGTTGAATAGCCATTTCATTATCTTCATATTCACTTGCTATTTTACGGATCATTCCCGCTTCATGGGATAACTTGTTTTCGATCCCAGGTGAATTCAGGATGTGTAACACTTGCCCGACCGTTGGCTCAGATATTCTTTCACACTCGCAAGCCGTCGCTCGCACGGGACGACCAAATGTCTCTAAAAAGTAATGCGGCACCGAACTATCCCACAAATCGATAGCGCGGCTTCCAACCGGCACGCCTTGAAACTTCTCCGCAACGCCGGTCGTTTGGCAGATGGCATCGAGCATCACTTCTGCCTCGAGTTGTTTGAACAGAAAGCGAGAATAGTTTTGTTCATCTCGCTCGTTCGTCTCGTTAACTGCTGAACTACGCTGGTAGGCATCCGTGCGAATGATTAGTTTTAATAACTCACGGAAATCAAAATCCGCTTCGATGAAAGCTTTTGTGAGACCATCCAATAGCTCAGGGTTCGTTGGTGGATTGGTCAGCCGCACATCATCAACCGGCTCGACGATGCCGCGCCCCATTAAATGAGCCCATGTTCGATTTGCAATATTACTGGCAAACCAAGGATTCTCGGGAGCCGTTAGCCAGTTGGCAAGCTTATCGCGTCGATCGTTCAGTGGATTCACTGTTGGCATTTGAGTGCCTAAAGCAAAGGCCTGAATCGGTTCGCCGGTGCGCGGGTGTTTAGTAACTGGATTGCCCTGTGCGATTAACATCTCACCCCGCGCGGACTGCTTGTAGCCTACTTGTGCAAAGAAAGCACGCATGCCAAAAAAGTCTGTTTGGCCCCAACGATCAAATGGGTGATGATGACATTCGGCACATTCAATCCTGATTCCTAACATCACCTGGCTCATGGTGCTGGCCATTCGATTGGGTGACTTGACTGCTTTGTAGAAAAAACCAGCCGGTGCATCGACTAGCGGGCCGGACGTGGTAATCAATTCTCGTGCAAACTTGTCCATCGGCTTGTGCTGGCGAAAGCTCTCTTTGATCCAGCTATAATATTGGTAAGCATTTTCATGCCCCAGAGTTTGCCGGTCCACCCGCAGTAAATCCGACCATTTTAAAGCCCAATACGAGTTGAATTCAGGACTCTCCAATCGCTCATCGACTAGTTTTTCTCGCTTGTCCGGATCTAGGTCGGATAAAAACGAGGCGGTTTGATCCGCTGTGGGAACTGTTCCCGTCAAATCGATAAAGACGCGTCGTAAAAACTGTTCATCGGTGCATGCTGCGGATGCAATGATATTCAGCTTGCGTAACTGGCGGTAAATAGATTTGTCTATTTCGTTGGAATTTGAAACCTCAGGATATTTGCGAATAGGATTGCCCTCAGGAATAAAAATCCTAAACACGTCCACACGCCCCATATAGGTCGCCATCACAGCAACCACACCTGGTTTTTGTCCTACGGCCACTTGACCGTCAGCATCTACCCGAGCCTGTGAAGTTGCGTTGGATTGAAATTGGGACAATTCCGTCACGTCCACCTGTTGACCATTTGACAATTGTGCCATGACCCGCAACTGTTGTGTTTCCCCCATCCGCAGTATTCGCTCCGCGGGAGTTAATTCGATGGATACCACTGTCGCATCAGCGATGTTTTCCCAAGGAAATCCGGAGGCGATCCACTCTGTGATCTTTCGATATTCAGCACGACTAGGAGGAATTAGCACGCCTCCACCATGCGGTAGGTCACCGCTCATTTTTTGCACTAAAAGACTTTTGTGCGGAGACGCTGGAAAGACTCGGCGTCCACGCGCCTCCATCGTAATGGCGCGATAATCCGCTAACGGGTCGAAACCAAAAACGGATAACTTAAATCCATTTTGGCCCTCGGCTTTTCCATGACAACCCGATGTGTTACATCGATACCGGCTCAAAATTGGAATTATATCATTCGTAAAACTCAATGGACGGCGAACCTGCGAATCCGTTACAGATATCGGTATCTTGATCGACTTGCCTTTATGCCTAGCCGTGATGGTGCTTGTTCCATCCTCTGTCCCATGGACAATTCCTGAGACTGAAATTTCCACCCCCGCCGCAGATCGACTGTACTTGGTTTGATGAGTTAAATCCTGTGCTCGCCCAGTTGCATCGAATCCGGTAATTAACAACTGCAACGAACTGTCTTTGCCTCGTAAGGCCACATCGGGTGGAGATGCTTCTATGCGTACAATCTCCGAGGAGACAACGACCTGTAAAGTTGTCCAACACAACAGAAACAGTAGTAATAAGGATCGAGGTAAACGCATTTCTCTATTCTAACTAAATGTATAGAGCGAATATTTATTTTTTAGCAAAGATTTTCAAAAATCCTACCGTCGCGGTGTTACCGTTGCAATGTCAGTTGAAAAAGCGCAGGGAATCTACGTGATTTAAAGTGTGGTGACGGCTTTTCGTTGAAATGGATTTTCATCGGCCTGAAGCTTATACCCCATGCAGGGTGGAATAGGCGAGTCGGGGTCATTCGGGAAGAGGTTCCAGCGGCGGTGAAATTCGCGGACGACTTCTTTGCTGAAAATCGAGGGTGAGATGAAGCCACCTCCTCCTTCGCGGATCAGGTTGAAATGGATATGCGTTTTTTCTGCGATGGATTTCATCGGAGGAATGTACATCCTGGCAATGATTTCTCCTTTTTTAACCCGTTGCCCGGGTTTGACTAGGATAAAAGGCTCGTAGAACGTCGGGTCTTTGGGATTGATGAACGGTTCAATGCTGTAGTGAAACGTGATAGCAGTAGTGCCACTGCGGGCGAAGGTCAGCCCGAGGCCATAGCGTTGGTTGGACACGCGTTGGTTCAGTGCAGGTTCAAACATTTCCCGTAATTGAAAGGAGTAGTCGACGCGTGTGATTACGCCGTCGGCGACAGCATAGATCGCGGGATACTTTGCGGGGCTTTTGGGTAAGTTCGGGATGTTGTCTAAATTGAAATAAAGGTGACCGCCGGTATGGGGTTTTTCCGCATCTCGTCCGCGGTAGGGATGGCCGCGGCGGACATTTGCAAGGTCGACTAGAAACTGGTCGCTGGGATCGCTGCGGAAACTGCTGATCGCCGGCAGGGATCTTAGAAGATCCTGGCGTTGTTGATTGGAGATGGATGCCGAGCGGTTGGTGGATCGGTTTTGCGCGTGAATGAGCCCGCACAGTTTACTGAGGCAGAGGAGTACAAACAATAAATGAGACAAGATTGATATT
>CAWVZW010000135.1:0-7416 GCA_963934735.1 uncultured Planctomycetaceae bacterium | reverse complement strand
CTAACAACATCCAAGTAGAAATCCGCATCACGTACCCTTTATATGTATGTGTATCAATGAAGTTTGAAGAACAACAAACTGATTAATAAAAACGCTTACCGAGAAACAAACATTATTACATCTGCATAATAAGCTGTCGACCAACTATATGTATTATCACTGATGTGTGACACTTTTGTGACACATATTCCACGATTCCAGGAAAACTTCATTCAATGCAACCATTTTCTGTACTCAACTAGTACAGTGTTAACCATTGAATTAAGTTCTAATACAGAATGAACCATTGGTTAAACGGATTTTTTTAATCCTTGTCGCGGACACTCTATTACTTAATACTATCGACTAAAGGATGCAGCATTATGGGAAAATTAACCGGAAAAACAGCCATCATTACCGGAGGCAGTAAAGGAATTGGACGCGGGATCGTATTAGCCTTCGTACAATCCGGTTGTGACCTCTTGATTTCCGCTCGTAACGAGCAAGACCTAGAAGCAATGGCCGATGAAGCACGCAACGCCGCCGAGCATGACCTGAAAATTGTCACGCATGCCGGCGACATTGGTTGCCATGACAGCGTCACTGCGATGTTTGCTACGTTCCAAGACAACTTCGAAAAACTCGACCTACTCGTCAACAATGCTGGAGCATTTAACGGTGGGCCGCTCGATCAATGTACACTCGAAGATTGGGATCACGTCATCAACACGAACCTCCGTGGACCATTCATGTGTACGCAAAAAGCCTTTCAAATCATGAAACCCCAAGGCGTTGGTAGGATCATCAATGTAGGCTCGATTTCTGCTACCCGAGTGCGCCATAGTTCCGCTCCCTATTCCAGCTCCAAGTTTGGTCTAGCAGGACTCACTCAAGTCACCGCTTTGGAAGGCCGTGACTTTGGCATCACCTGCTGTGGGTTGCAACCGGGCAACATTGAAACGGAACGTCGCGCTTCAAGTTCCTCCGATGCTGACCAAGAACCGATGATATCCGTCCACGACATCGCCGAAGTTGCGCTACTGATGGCCACGCTGCCGGCGCACGTTGAGATGCTTGACGCCGTTGTACTACCAAGCCAACAGCTCTATGTCGGCCGAGGGTAAACCGTGTCGCGTACAGGAATGCTATCAATGATCGCGGGCCCAACGCCCGTTTGGGTATTGGTCACTCATCCACAAATCGGCACGCAAACAACGTCGCGGGCAGCCACCGGGCTCCCTATTCGTGCATACTCCACACGATCAGCTTGCCATGCCCGGCGCCATAGACTGTGCTAAAATCATCCGTCACAGCAACTTGGTGTACGTGCATCGGTGCATCAATTTGACGAATGACTTCCTTCTTTTCTAAGTCAAGGAACTGCACCCATCCAGTATGCTTTCCGCCAACGGCCATCAACCACTTTCCAGACGGGTGAAACACTATCTGTTCCACCAAGCCGATGACTTTTTTGTCGCCTTCAAATTCATGAGTCTTATCGCCCGACGCTATATTAAATATCTCGACTCGGCCCGGTGATTCCAAATGATCAATATTACCTATCGGACCAATTCCGCCAACGGCAACCGATTTACTATCTGGCGAGAAACAAACGCTGCGAATTCCACCAATCGAGTGGATCCGTTTTTCGGGATCCCACGTATAACACTTCGGCGCCTCAAACTCTGTCACTTCTGCGCCCGTCTCGAAATCCCAAATTTTAATCTTCGCGATGCGATCCACCGTGGCGATTAATTTCCCATCAGGGGACACGGCCGTTGCATAGAGCATATTCGGGAAATGATTTGGCGTGATTTTCTGATGGGATACTAATTCCCGCACTAATTTACCTGTTTCAGCATCCCACAACTTACAGACCATATCATCACCGACACTTAACACGGTTTGTCCGTCTGGTGACAAAAACATATTTCTAATCCAGCGGTCATGGGCATCCTCAACTCGCCGCACAATTTCGCGAGACTCTTTATCCCACCAAATCAAACAACGGTCATAGCTCCCAGAAACCAAGTGTTTACCGGTATCCACTAAGCCCATGACATAACTGGTATGACCTTGAAATTCATGAAACTCAGGCTTTTCAGCCATAGGATCAACCGAATAGATTTTCGCATCTGAACTACCGACATATACCGTCGGCATCGATGTTTGATGACTGATGCGTAATAGAATGTCAGCGCGAGTAATCTGTTTTACTTCTTTGAAGAACTTCGGTCCAATTTCAGCCATCTCATTTCACCTATTTATTATTCAATAGTCGCATAACACTAGATCACGATCAGCCTACGCCAATACCTCGGAAATCGCTTCCGTTCCGGGATCGACTAACGGCACAGGTCGCGACCCCACATAATACTCATGATGCGGATCAATTCCGACCGCGGCATAAATCGTCGCAAATAATTCTGCCGCACCGACTTCACCATCCTTCACGTTTTGCCCATCTTCATCGGTACTGCCAAACACAGTACCTCCTCGAATACCGCAACCCGACAACGACGCACTCCAAGCCCGAGCAAAATGATCACGACCTAAGCTACCGTTTATCGTCGGAGTCCTGCCAAACTCAGAAAGCGTAATCACCAACGTATCTTCTAGTAGTCCCCGCTCCTGTAAATCGTCCAGCAACGTGGACATGACATGATCTAGTTCCGTAACCATCTCGAGATGAGTTTCAAAGTTTTGCCCATGGCTATCCCACCAAGCCCGCGAGACTTTTACAAACGGTGTACCGGCTTCAATCAATCTGCGAGCGACAAGCGTTTGTTGTGCAAACAAGCTCGGGCCATATCTATCTTGGATACTTTTAGGTTCCCGCGTGATATCAAACAACGCTTCACTGCTCATCAGTCCACGCACGCGACCATAAGCAACGTTATGGCTGCCTAATACTGGCGACACTCTGCCTTGGGCAAATCGATTACTAAGCACTCGCCGCAAGTCTGCTCGTTCGCGATGATCTAAATCGCTGATACTTTCGAGTCGTCCGAGATTTTGAGGTTTGTTGTCTGTCGTTAAAAACATCGGGGCAAAACGGGACCCTAAAAATCCAGGATGTCCAACAGCATTTCCGCGACCTTCAGTCGCTGTATAAAAGGTCACATAATCTGGCACCTTGCTATCTTGTCGCCCTAGCTCGCGCGCCATCACACTTCCCATATCTGGATAACTCAAATTGGGCTCATCACGCCGCCCCAAATGCATCAATCGTGAACCGCCCCCGTGGTCTCCAATTTTTGTATTCAGCGAGCGAATGATCGCTGTGTGTTTTAAACGTGTCGCCATCTTGGGCATCAGTTCTGAAATCTCAACACCTGGTACCGACGTTTGAATCGCCTGAAAAGGCCCTCCAGTCAATCGCCCAGGTTTGGGGTCAAATGTTTCTAACTGACTTACTCCGCCAGCGAGCCACAACAGCAGAACTCGCTTACCGTTCTGTTTCAGTTGCTTGGAGAACGCTTCGGATTTCAGAATATCCAAGCTCATAACACTGGCTGCTGCGCCAGCTCCAGCAAGCGTAGATTGACCCAGAAAGCGGCGTCTTGAAAATGAATTTTGTAATGTCATAACGAATATCTACCTAACAAAAATACATAAATGACCAATCATAAAACACTCAACCAAATCACACCAAAACCTAATAATTGAACCTAACTTCACTACTCGTCAACAACGCCCACACGACTTGAACAATTGCCGCTTCTCGACGGTCTTTGCGTTGTTTTAAATACTTCATCATTACCCGCTGTTCTTGCTTCGTCACAGGCCTATTCATAATCGATTTGGAAGCCGTTGCAACAACTTCCTCATCGGAGGTCAAAATCATCAACTCGCCGATCAAACGATCTGCTCGGTTGGCTAATAAATCTTTTTCTAAGGCCGCGTCATTGCTAAACAACAATGCTTCATCAACACTCACTTGAAATTCATCGTTGGGCACATCAAACTTCGCCGCC
Organism: uncultured Planctomycetaceae bacterium; assembly: GCA_963934735.1. GTDB lineage: Bacteria > Planctomycetota > Planctomycetia > Pirellulales > Pirellulaceae > UBA721. The sequence goes on along the minus strand of CAWVZW010000135.1, from coordinate 3,460 downwards.
AACGTCCTCGCTTGGTCATGCACCAAATCAATCTCTTTCTGAGTTTTTACTAGATCCTCACTTACAAATTGGCTTGGATTGCGCGCGCCAAACAACAGTGCTGCAGCATATTGTTGCGGCGTCAACGGCTTAACGTTGGCCACAGCAAACCACATTTGAGGAGGGCGCGTTTCTCCATCAAAACGACTGCTGCGGGCGTAGGCTTTTGTTAAAACTAAGCCTCGAATTAACCGAGTTAAATCGTATCCGTGGTCACTCATATCCTGTGCAAGAAATTCCAATAACTTCGGATGGCTCGCAGGATTACTTGGGTGCATTTGATCAAGCGGCATCACCAATCCATATCCGAACGTACGATACCAAAGACGGTTAACAATCGACTTGGAAAAATAGCTGCGATCATCCCCACGCAATGCGATATCCAATAATTGAGCGCGACGACTGTACTGCGGAAGTGGAACTGGCTTCTTGTCTTTTGCTAATTGGTCCAGTTGCTTTTTCTCCGCTTTTTGTTTTTCCGCATCAGGCGATGTCCACTGTGGTTCTTCAATGGCCTCACCCGAAAGAAACATCATTTGTGCATCTAACTGTTCTCCGTCGGTCGTTTGATACTTCAACGCCCCGTATTCACGTTCACCGATGAAATCACCATTTTCAAATAAGCGATTGAAGAACGATTTCATGCCATAAAAATGAGCTTGAGTCCACTCGATAACCAATGGGTGATCATGACACTTAGCACAGCTAATATTAACCCCGAAAAACAAACTGCTGGTCTCGTTGGTAAGTTTGTCAAGATCTTTCACTCGCAACTTCACGAACTTCATCGCTTGGCGTTCCGATTCATCCTCGTAATCGCCCAACAACATCGCGCTAAACATCTGGTCCCAACCGCGACGCTGCGTGACCGCCTGTTCTAAATAGCTTTGCAATTCATTGTTGCCAGCGGGGGATAGCAGTAAATTCAAATCATAGGCCAAGTGTTTTTGATACGCCGGTGATTGCAATAATTGATCAACCATCTGCTCCCGCTTGTTACTGTCCTGGGACGTAACATATCGATCCACTTCAGCTGATGTTGGAATGCGGCCAATTAAATCTAATGTGGTCCGCCTCAGTATGTTGTAATCGTCTGCCAGCGGAGCGGCGGTAATGTTCACTTGCTGCATCTTCGCATCTAACATCGAATCCACGACATCTTGAATCGGAGTTTCAGCCTGAACCATCGATAATGGCACAAATCCAAGGGCGAGCAAAATAATTGATTGAGACAATCTCATGAGAATTCTCAGCCGCTGTAATCAAAATCACAATTCAGAAACAAGTCTAGTGGTTCCGAATTGCTTGATTGAGTTATGTGATGGGTAGGTTTTCTTGAGGCAGGACGAGTTGATCGGTGCTAGTAAATAATACTAACAGCAGGTCAACTTGCTTAATACTATTATCACAAAAAACGCAGCTAAAGCAAAGACCGCAGTAATATTTTCCCAGATTCTCCTGTTTTGCGACATTCAGCCCCTTGAGGATGTCTGAAATCGCCGTCATGATGGGGTCTTAACAATTTATTAAAGACCTCCATGGGTGAACCATTTCCCAGATTAACGATGCGGGAATCATCCAGCAGATACCAGACAATTGACTGGCTTCTGTTTTTATTAGAATTTTAAGGAGACATCGTCATGGCACACTATACAGGTGCAAAAGCCAGAGTTAACCGTCGTTTAGGTACTTTGGTATATGAAAGCAGCGGAGCTGTCCGCGCATTTGACCGACGACCTGCCCCTCCGGGTATGCACACTCGTCCGCGTCGTCTTTCCAACTATGGATTGGCACTACAAGAAAAGCAAAAGATCAAGCATTATTACGGGCTTGGTGAACGCCAACTACGCCGCTACTTTGCAGGCGTCAGTCGCAAATCAGGCAACACCGGTGAACTACTGCTACAAATGTGCGAACGCCGTTTGGACAATGTAGTACGTCGCGCTGGCTTCGCTCAAACTCGACCGCAAGCACGACAAGGAGTCGTCCATGGGCACTTCCTAGTCAACGGTGTACGCACCAACAAACCATCTTACCAAGTTCGTCCTGGTGACATTGTCACCGTACGACGTCGCAATAACGTCTTGAAACTCTACCAAGGCGTAACATCCTTGGCGGAAGGTGAACCAGTTGAATGGCTCGCATCCGACACAGAAACGTTGCGAATTACGGTTCAAGGTAACCCCGGACCAGCGGACGTTAGCTTGCCCGTTGATGGAAATATGGTTGTTGAATTTATGTCGCGTTAAGGTTAATCGATGCATTCTCGAGTCGTTATTCTTGGCGGAGGCCCCGGAGGCTATGCTGCTGCGTTTTTGGCGGCCGACCAAGGTCTCGACGTAACCCTTGTCGAAGCAGATCCACATCTTGGGGGTACTTGCTTGCTGCGAGGTTGCATTCCGTCCAAAGCGTTGCTACACGTGGCTCACGTTATTACGCAAGTGGACGATCTGTCCGCGAATTGGGGCGTTCAATTTGACGCACCGGTAATCGACCTCCCAACATTACGCCAACGCAAGGATAGCTTAATTTCTGCGCTCGCCGGCGGCCTTAAACAACTTGCAAGTCGCCGCAAGGTCCAAGTGATCCAAGCGCGAGGGTCATTTGTGGATTCCACCACCCTGCAACTTGAAGGAGATGATGCAGCGATTGCCGATGATGGCACTTTGACGTTTGATTATTGCATTGTGGCCACCGGTTCTTCGGTTGCTGTACCAACAGTCTGGCAAACAGATTCCCCACGTGTCATGACCTCGGATGAAGCATTGCAGTTGTCAGAGATACCGGCATCACTGCTAGTTGTTGGCGGTGGCTATATCGGACTGGAACTCGGCAGCGTTTATGCACAACTCGGTGCACAAGTTTCTGTTGTAGAAATGGCCGATCGCTTGCTGCCTGAAGCGGATAAAGACCTAGTCAAACCACTGCACAAAAAACTAGCGCAACTGCTGGATGAACGGATTCATCTGAGTACCAAGGTAGGCGAGTTAACGCCTGGACCAACTAGTGTTGCTGTGCAATTGGAAGGCCCCGACGGGATGACCAATAAAAGCTACGAACAAGTGTTGATTGCTGTGGGGCGAAAACCTAACTCACAAAACTTAGGATTAGAGAATACGTCAGCGACAACTGACGACGCTGGTTTTATCTGTTGCAACGAACATCAGTTTACGAACGATTCTCACATTCTTGCTATTGGTGATGTCTGCGGAAATCCAATGCTCGCTCACAAGGCAACCGCTGATGCCCGGCAAGCGGTCGCCGCCGTGCTCGCTCAATCAGAAGAGCCAACGACTGCACCTACTGCAAGTCGGGCAAGTTCAACATGCAGTTCCTGCATACCCAATGTCATCTTTACCGACCCAGAAATAGCTTGGGCCGGCCTCACAGAAACAACTGCCAAGCGAGAAGGCATTGATTA
>CAWVZW010000134.1:0-7749 GCA_963934735.1 uncultured Planctomycetaceae bacterium | reverse complement strand
CGTTTGTTAATGTGACCACATTCCGTCGGCAAGATATCGCCACCGCCCGCATGGACAACGACTTTGCACTGAGCACAAGTACCACCGCCTCCACAGGCAGACGAGACGAAGATATCGTTAGAGGCGAGTGCACTGAGGAGTTTACCTCCGGCACGGATTTCAATCGTCTTTTGGTCATTGATGGTGATTTGCACAGGGCCGGAAGCGACTAGTTTAGATTTTGCGAACAAAATAACGACGACAAGTGTCATCACCACAGTGGTGAACATCAGGACGCCCATAATAATTGTTTGCATATCGTGCATTATTTTTTGTATTTAAGTTGTTGATCCAAGGTTTAAAGCTGAATACCGCCAAAGGACATAAAGGCTAGTGCCATTAAGCCAACGATAATAAAGGTAATTCCGAGGCCACGGAGGCCATGAGGTACGTCGGAGTATTTTAGTTTTTCACGAATCCCAGCCAGCGCGGCGATTGCCATGGCCCAACCAAAGCCACTGCCAATACCAAATTCAATGCTCTGTACAAATGTAAAATCACGCTCCACCATTAACAACGAACCGCCGAGAATGGCACAGTTGACGGTAATCAATGGCAAGAAGATTCCGAGTGCGTTATAGAGGGGAGGAAAATAGCGATCGAGTGTCATTTCCAGTATTTGAACCATAGCAGCAATGACGCCGATGTAACTAATGAGCCCGAGAAATTCTAGATTTACTTCTGGGTATCCCGCCCAACTCCAGGCTCCGTCGGCTAGAAGGTATTGGTAAATTAAATAGTTTACCGGCACGGTGATACCTTGAATTACGATGACCGCCACACCGAGGCCGAGTGCTGTTTTGACGTTTTGCGATACCGCCAAGAAAGTACACATGCCTAAAAAGAATGCCAACGCTAGGTTTTCGATGAAAATCGCTTTAACGATAATACTTAAATGTTCTGCCATCGTTTATGCCTCCTCCATCTGTTGCGGACGCAGTGTTCGTACGATCCAAATGATGATAGCAATCAGGAAAAACGCGCTAGGTGAAAGTAGCATTAATCCATTGGGTGGATATATGTCAGGCATGACCTGTAGTCCAAACAGCGTACCGCTTCCCAGTAGTTCTCGGAAGAAAGCCACAATTAACAGGATACAACTGTAACCAAGGCCATTGCCAATACCGTCAAGAAAGCTGTCCCACGGATTGTTTTTCATGGCAAACCCTTCGGCTCGCCCCATCACAATACAGTTGGTGATGATCAATCCAACGAATACGGACAGTTGTTTGCTGGCATCGTATGCATATGCTTTGAGAAATTGGTCAACGATAATGACTAACGACGCAATGATGGTCATCTGCACAATGATGCGAATACTCGAGGGAATGTGGTTTCGAATCAGGCTAACCGCAGCACTAGAAAATGCGACAACGACGATAACGGCGATGCACATAGTCAACGAGGTATCGAGCTTGGTCGTGACTGCCAGAGCAGAACAGACGCCAAGCACTTGTACCGTGATCGGATTGTCTTTCAAGACGGGATCAAAGAGCACGTCTTTGGCTTTGTTGTTAGCCATTGTTAATTCCTTAGTTCTAGCACCGGTGCCGAGAACAAGTGGTTAGTTAAGTGAATATTAAGTTATTGTTTTTGTGTTGTGGTTTGTATTTTATTGGGTCGAGAGAGGTATTTTCCAAAGCCCTGTTCGCCTAGCCAAAAGCGAACGAGTCGGTGGACACCTTGGGTCGTAATCGTTGCACCCGCCATACCATCAATTTGAAATCTTGAATCCGTGACTTTTCCTTGTTTTTTGACTTCAATAACGACTTGTCCATCTTCGATGGCTGCCTTGCCAGGCCATTGCGCTTTCCAGTCCGGATTATCCACTTCGCCGCCCAATCCAGGCGTCTCTCCGTGCTGATAAAACGTAATGCCAGAAATCGTACTCGCATCTTCGGCAAGCGCAATATATCCGTATAACGTGGACCATAAGCCGCGACCGCGTATGGGAATGATGACCTGATTTTTCTTTACGTACAGAAAAACAACCGCGTGATTCTCGCGAACGCCACCTAAGCCAGCCGGGTCTTTGTCTAAGACCGTGATGTCGGTCTGTAAAACCTTATCTAAATTATAAGTGTCCACGTCTAACTTCCCGTTTTCGGTTTTCAAGACATATTCACCTGTCCGCAGATCGACCAATTCGGGTTGAATATTGTTGGAGAAAAGGGTGTCAATGGACTCGGGTGTGAACGCGATCCCACAGACCTGCAGGATCTTTTTCTTTTGGTCGAGTTCCTGATTGAGGATCTGTTTATTTTTCAAGCCGACGGCAGCAGCTGACACTAGGACGGAGCAAATGATGCAGAGCAAGCCTGAGACGATAAACGTATTTTTGATGGAGTCGCGGTTAATTAGTTGTGTCTCCTTCAAGTGGAGTTTGCGCAGCCCAACGCTCTTTGCGGCGGCTGATATTTCTCTGAATAACAAAATAATCGATCAATGGCGCAAATACATTGCCAAACAAAATCGCCAACATCATTCCTTCTGGATACGCCGGATTGACCACTCGAATTAAAATTGCCATGACGCCGATCAGCGCCCCGTAATAATATTTCCCGGTTTTTGTCATCGTCGCGGATACTGGGTCGGTCGCCATAAAGACAAGTCCAAAAGCAAAACCGCCGACGACTAAATGTTGCAGGGGACCGATGGCAAACATAGCGGCGCTTTCGTCCCCGCCTAAAACGTTTAAGAGTAAGGCAGTTCCTAGACCACCAAGTAAAACGGAAAGCATGATGCGCCACGAACCGATTCCCATGGCAATTAAGAGGACGGCGCCAATTAGGCAACACAGAGTAGAAGTCTCGCCCATTGACCCTAATTGCAGTCCGATAAAGTGTTCAGCGAGACTGAAATTGCTGTTACTGAGGGTAGCTAATCCGTCAAGCCGTGTTCCGCTGGCGGCGACGTCCCCTAGGATTGTCGCGCCACTGATGCCGTCATGGGCGCCTAAGGCATTCCAAACTTTATCCCCAGAGATTTGTGCAGGGTATGCAAAATATAGAAAGGCTCGGGCTGTGAGGGCTGGGTTGAGGAAGTTTCGACCCGTGCCGCCGAAAACTTCTTTACCGATGACAATGCCAAAACTGATGCCTACGGCAACTTGCCATAAGGGAATCGAAGCAGGCAAGGTCAAGGGGAACAATAGACCGGTGACCAGAAAACCTTCGTTGATTTCATGGCCCCGGATGATCGAGAAAATGGCCTCACAGCATCCGCCGACCGCCATACAGACCAAGTAAATTGGTAGGAAGTAGGTTGCACCATGCAGAAAGTTGCTGATGAAGGAACTGGGATCGGGTTCACCCACAATTGAATATCGCCAGCCTAGTAACTCAGACGTCGTTGCCCTTGGTGCCGCAGAAAGTGGACTAGTCGGTGTTGCGGCCATATCAGAACTTAAAAGAAGCGCATCGGGTTGCGATTGCGTCTGCTCAGATTCCGCTGACTTCATGTAGTCTGCATAACTAAGATTTGCTTGGTAACCCGTGTTGAAACAGGCCATGAAGACACATGGCGCGAGGGCCAATACGACAAGTCCCATCAAGCGTTTAGTGTCGAGACCATCTCGGACGTGACTGGCGCCTGAGGTGACAATTCCAGGGGTAAACAAGAATGTATCCGTTGCTTCGTACAACGGGCGCAGCTTCTTCAACTTGCCTTCATCAAAGCGCGGTGCTTGTCTATCAAGAAGTTGTCTTAGCCAACGCATGGATTGTTTCGGTTTATGGTGTTGAATGAAATTGGATTGATATAAACGGCGATAAGAAAGCAGTCAGCTTTCCTTTTGGATAATGTGCAGGTTTTCACGAAGAATGGTTCCGTATTCGTACTTGCCCGGACAGACGAAAGTACATAAAGCGAGATCTTCTTCAGCTAATTCTAGGCATCCTAATAATTGTGACTCTTCGGTGTCTTGAGTAATCAATGCCCTTAATAATTGAGTGGGTAATATATCCAGTGGCATAACTTTTTCGTATGTGCCAAATGGCACCATCGCTCGATGCTCGCCTTGATTGGACGTGGTGAATGCAAACTCTTTACTGGGAGTGAATGTGGATGCAAAGACTCTAGAAAGGCTGAATGTATTGAACCCCGGTTTTTGCCAGCCAAGGAACTCACGTTGGCATCCTTCGGCCAAGGCGGATATTTGATTGTGAAACCGTCCCAAGTAATCCGTGTGAGGTGTTGTTGCTCGACCGGAGAGGACACTGCCTGAAATGACTCTATTGTTTTCTCCCGTCAACTCGCCGGCGGTGAGTTCGCCAATGTTGGCTCCCAGTCGAGTGCTCAATAAACGTGGATTCTTAACAACAGGACCACCGAGCGAAATGAATCGTTCAACATCTAAAATGCCAGTGGTGATTAATTTCCCGATGGCACTGACGTCTTGATAATTGATGTGCCAAACTTGATGATTGGGGCCAACCGGATCAACGATGTGGATATGAGTGCCTGGTAAGCCAGCCGGGTGGGGGCCATGGAAGCAATGGAATTCAACTCCGGCGACTTGCTCGCCTGGAATATCGACTGTGGGGCCGATGCAAACATGCACCGTCGGAGCAAGATGAGTGAGCGCTCGTAAGCCTGCTAAAAATGCGTCACTCTGTTGGCTGATTGCAATTTCCGGATTGACCGCCAATGGCTCGGTGTCAATCACTGTTACAAAAATGGAAGATGGCGTGGTGGCGGGGTCCGCTGTATTGCTGAACGGGCGTGTGCGGAGACTCGTCCATAACCCAGATCGCGTGAGGATATCGACCAAGTATGATTTGTCGAGTTGACCAACGTCATGGCCTTTTGTATTAAATTCAACTTGTTCATCACCGTCTATCTCAATGACGAGCGATTCAAACTTGCGTTTGGCGCCGCGGTTGATCTCAATCACCGTTCCACAAGCGGGCGAAGTGTGTTGGACAGAAGGTATTTTTTTATCGCGAAATAATAATTCCCCCAATTTGACATGTTGTCCCACTTCAACCGCTAACGCCGGCTTTAAACCGACATAATCATCGCCAACTAGAGCAACGCGGGTTACAGCGTTGGCACTGCTAATTGTCGGTGCCGGACGCCCGCTAATCGGCAAATCTAACCCAGCTGTGGTTGTGTGTGATCGCATTGAATGAGTTTCCCAGTGGCCATTTACCGGTAAGGGACTATTTTCACTTTATCTATTTTTCTAAGTGGAAAACGTATCCTTGTGAAAAAAATCACAAGGATAACCAAAAAAAATGCCCTTCTAGGTATGGATAGCATAAATAGCTCGAACTTGTTCGAACGCTTTATTGACAATTAAATCTAGGAGGTTTATAGGCGTCATTCTGATGCAAAAACAACTATGTATCAATAGGCAAGGAGCGATTTTTGTCGTTCTGCCATAGTCTGTTTTCCCCTGTTTTGAGGGTTGGAATTGAAATTAAAGTGTAGGGATTGTCCGACCTTTTCGGATTCTATCGGATATTCCTTAAATTACGGTCAATCGGTACGCCGAAGAATATCTTTGTAGGGTATTAGTTATTGTCCTACGGAGGCTACAAAAGGTTGTGCATTTGAGAGGAACAGTCGATGGCTAAGTTTGGATTCAAAAAAATACTTCTGATTGCTGCCTGCACAGCACTTCTTGGTACTTGCATTAGTAGTAATGTAGACGCCCAAGAACGCGCGTACGGTCAACGTTGGGGTAGCGCGTATAGTCAATACAATTGGAATCGCTTCTATCACTATCCGTACGTTTACTATCCTCAGAACTACTGGGGGCAGGAATACTACCGTAGTTATGAAAGTATGTATCACCGGTACCCACAAGAAATGCGTACGCCTGTTTACAACAAGCAGTGGCACAATTTCTACCCTCAAGCACGTCGCTATCACTGGGGTCATCACTTCCGCTTGGACGTATTCTAGAAAACCGCAGATTCGTCCTAGGCTGTAGATAGATAGCAGTTACTGCGAGTTTGATCAGGCACCAAATTGTAGGATCATTTGGTAATACAGTTCTGCAGCAGCTTCGAGTTGTTGTAGTTCGATCCACTCATCTTTGGTGTGCGCTTGATCGATCGATCCAGGCCCAAAAACCACTGTCGGTACACCGGCACGGTAAAACGCCTGTCCATCGGTACCATAAGGTACGCCTATGCATTGGCCGCTGTGCCCTGCGGATTGAACGACGCCGGACAGGTATTTGGCAAACTCACCATTGGTATCATCGTTCAAACCACTCTTGGAGATCGTCGGTTTGTGAAACGTGATGTCGTCGACCCATTCTTCGCTGCTTAATTCCTGACGCACATGAGTTTCAATATGGTCAAAGGCTACATCAGGGCATTCTCCCGGCGAGACGCGACGGCCAACTTCGATCGAACAGTAATCTGGAACCGTGTTAATACTAATACCGCCATCAATCATGCCAACGCTTAGTGTGGGATTAGATACTAGTGGATGTTCGTTAAGGGTTCCCACAATATTTAACGCATAGTCTTCTAACACCGTAATAATACGAGCCATACGGTAGATTGCATTTTGCCCTAACGTAGGTTGCGAGCTGTGACACGCTGTACCAGTTACGTCGACGAGAAATCGAGTCACTCCTTTGTGAGCGACAACGACATCGAGCATGGTTGGTTCTGCCACAATGACTCCAGCGGGTTTGGCGAACCATTTTTGTTCCGTGTCTTGCCACAACAGCGGCATCATATCTGCTCCTGAACTGCCATGCTCTTCGTTGACCGAGCAGGCCATCACAACCGTGGGTACATTGTCTGGTTGTTCAGTCACCAATCGTTTAAACGCAGTCAACATACAGGCCATGCCGCCTTTGATATCACAACTACCGCGGCCATACATTAGTCCGTCCTTCATGACGGGATCAAAGGGATCGATCGTCATACCGTCGACGGGAACCGTATCTTGATGTGCTTCAAGCATGAGCACCTTGCCGCCATCTTCCGGGGCAACGCTGCCGGGGACAATTGCAACAACATTATCTCGCCCTGGTTCCAGAGTCTGCCGTTGATATTCAACGCCCAACTCATTAAACCAATTGTCCAACCAATCGTTTATTTTGGTTTCGAGATATATGTCGCCGTGAACATCGCGTCCCATCGGATTGACACTGGGAATCCGTACAATTTCTTGCAGTAGCGTAAATAGTTCATCGGACATTTGTCACCTCAATACCAAAAAAAGAATCTAAGCTCGCCGTGATGCTTTTAAAACAGATTACGTCGGCAATTTACCCTCGGCAACTTCACGTTCCCATTCGTCCATCAATGGCCAATCGGTAGCACAGGTACCAAAATCAGCCATGTGCCGATAATTTTCGAGACGGGAAATAGTTTTATCCAGCATTTCCTCGTCCTTGCGGAAAATTGGACCATGACTGGGCAATAACCATTTAACATCGCTAGCACGAATTCTCCGTAGCGACGAGATAAATGCGTTGAGATCACTGCCGTGATGGGCATCAATCGCCCCGACACAACCATCACGATAGATATTGTCACCACTAAACAATAAATCCCCGAGTCGAAAGCTCAGTTGGCTATCGGTATGCCCTGGAGTTAACCAAACCTCGAGTTCTATACCGCCAATGGCGATTTTGTCACCTTCATCAATCAGTTGTTCTACTTCCACAGGGGGCAAAGGCAAATCAATTCCCTGCGCTTCAATTTGTGCGAACGTCTTAAGCTTGTCTGCTTCACGCAA
>CAWVZW010000133.1:0-7751 GCA_963934735.1 uncultured Planctomycetaceae bacterium | reverse complement strand
TTTGCCGGTCATTTTGCTCGCCAAGTTCCGAGCGTTGTATAAAGCGGAAGGGGGTTAAAGTGACGACATCACCTTCTGAAATTCCGTTTTCAATTACGACATGAGTATTATTGTTAGTGCCGATAGTCACACGTCGAGTATCCCAACCCGTATCCGTACGCACTAGGCAATAGTGTGATTCATCGTGTTCCATGACGGACGCTAGCGGAACCTGCAACACACCTAATTGAGACTCGAAGTAGATTTTGACCTTCGCCCGCAGTCCCGGTCGCAACGAACTTGGTGGATTGATGACCGTTACCTTAGTGTCATATTCAAGGGGCGCACCGTGCCATCGCAAAGGGAAGGGATAAGCGGCAACTTGACGCACTTCCCCGTCGAGCGGATTATCAGGATCTGCGTCGAGTTCAATCTTTGCAATTTGTCCCGTTTCAATTCGATTCACGTGGGATTCATTGATTCGCACGGCGACCTCCATGTTTTTGATGTCCGGTAGACGCACAACGACTTGATTGTCCCGAATAATCGCGCCTTCCTCGATGACGACGCCTCGACGCTCGTCATTGGCGTAAACGACCTGCCCCTCACTGGGCGCAAGTACCTTGCATTTAATAATCTGCTCTTGGATATCGGCAAGCCGACTGGTGCTCAGATCCAAGGTGCTTTGAGCGGCGTCCAGTTGTGCGGTTTTCTGTTTGATGGAAGCCTTGTATTCACCGTTTAGTCGGTCTTTTGTAAATTCTTTATATACATTTAGTTTTAGACTGGCGGCAGTTAGATCACGTTTAGCCTTTTCATGTTGGAATTGGTCTCCCCGTAACTGCTCAATGGAGGTAAATCCTTTGGCTGCTAAACGCTGGCTATGAAGCAATTTTGCAAGTGATCTTTCGACGCTTTCCTGAGCAACAAAGACTTCGCTCTCGATCAAAGTAACTTCCTGCTGAAACAATCCCTTTTCAAATTCCACGAGGGTGCGTTCTGCATTGGCAAGTTGAGATTCTGCTTGAATAAGGTTAGCGCGGTTGTTGGCTACGACAATTCGTTGTGCGGTTTCATCGTTTTCTAACGCCGATGAATCAAACATGAGAATGAAATCACCAGTTTGGACCGTCGTTCCCTCTTCGACAATTTTGATGATAGTCGTACCAGGGGCACCACGAGCCTCTACTTCACACCGGACTTCCCGGTTGCTTGCACTAGCGACATCACCTGTTTCTGTTACGAATGCCTCGAAGTCCAGTCGTGTTACGGAATAGGTCAATGCGTCATCTATTGCGGATACAGACGATTCTGCATTGGAGCCAAAAAAGTATATGTATCCCACAGACAAACCAGCTAACAAGACGACTATGCCCGTGATGCGACCAAACCAACTCATGATATCTCCACCCAAAGTGACGTTTATTTCATGCGTACGTAAACAACTACTCTTAGTATACCCCGAGTCTACGAACTTTTACGGATTTATCGCTATATAAGCCTAGCGAAGCTGATATCAGGAGCAACTAAAGCACCTATCTAAAGCGTAAATTCCCAGTCAGACGTTTAATTGCGAAGCGAGCTAATTCGCTACCGCCTCAAGCATTTCAAGCAAATTCGTCGTTAAAAGTACAGATGCGTTTTTTTGGACAATGTTCGTTCCCAGCCATGTTTCATAGCCCCCTAGTCGATGTTGTGCGGGTGTTGGCAAGTATCCATACCGACCGTTGGCAATACTGATGACCATGGTCTGTGGCAAAGGGCTGCGTTGTTTCAGCTCGAGCCCGATTTCTACGAATGTTTCGAAGGGGATACAGCAGATCCCCAAATCTCCGATACGGATGACCTGTATTTTGACATTAACCGTCTCGGGTCTCGCAGCGGCGATTACCGTCCGATTGGCATAGGGTACGGCCAGTCGGGGAAGACGGTCGACTTCCGTCTGGTCCGTGATTTTTAAAATCGATTTGGCCCGTTCCAGCTGTTCTGCGGTTGGTTTCCGATAGCGCAAGGTGATTTCTCGCTGCAGCATGTTTAGGGCCACGTGAGTTTTGTGTTCTGGAATTTCTTGATAGGCGTGCCATGCGACATCGGAAGATTTCTGCGCGACGATTTGTATCTGTTCAAAGCGTTCACGTGGTGGACGAGTTGAACCAAAGGGAATATTGTTGATGTCCCCGGATGTGCCATTGGACATCATCGCCACAAAGTCGGCAGAGGCCCGCAAGCGGATAGGCATGAGGCGGGCAAATTCACCAAAGTAGTCTGCAGAAACCCCGCCTCGCGGAACGGCACCAACGTAATGGAGTGAATAGTTTGCGAAAAGGGAATACGGTTTGTGTTTCGCATCGCGTAATGAAATGATGGTAATATCTGGATCGGTGGGCCCTGCCGGTCGATCCAGCGTGCTGGTGTTGTTACCGGGATTCATCTTTACCTGATCCAGTTCCCCGAAAGGGTTAAGCGGCATTTTCCCTGGTTTCAGATGCCAGCGGCGATTGAAAACTTCATCGGCTAGAGGTTTAGCATTAAATCCGAATTCGACCGCCCGTAAATTTTGGTGAGCTTGGACGATCGACTCTGCAATGCCATTGATCATCAATTCTCGATATTTAGCGGCCGTTGTTCCTGCGGTAGTGATAGCGGTCGGCGGCGCGGTGTGTGTGTGGGTCGAAGATACCATTATTCGATGCGTTGGAATATTCGTTTGCTTGGCGGCAAGTTGTTTGGCAGCTTCAATTACGGCCGGATCTACACCGAGATTATCGACGACGACCATTGCGATGCAGGACTGGTCGTTCTTTAGAACGATTGCGCGGGCATACAGCGGGTCATGAGCGGTTTCGGCGAAGTTTTCATAAAACTGGCCCAGCATATTGACGGGGAAATGCTGGGGGCTGACATCAATGGCTGCAGCACCGGCTTGTAATGCCCCCGGTTCGTCTCCTTGAGCCAGACACGGCAAAGAGGTCAGTATGGATGTGATTGCCAAAGTCAAAATGGCAAATAGGCGATGGCTGAAGATTTTCATGCTCTCTTATCTTTTGGAGTTTCGCATCAACTTGTTCACGCAAAAGTTGCCGAACAGGGACCGTGTCATTACTCGGATTTTTCAGGCGTTTCCTTGACGTAGAAGATGAAATCGTTGCTGAATAGACCGTTTGGATTTTGGACCTGTAGCAATCTCATCCCCTTACTAGGCATTTCTTCAAAGGAAATCAAAACTAGGTTCCTTTCCTGTTGGATTTCGATCTTGCCGTCCACCCGACGACCGTCAACGATCAGATGCGCGTCCTCACCAAAGTGGCGTCCACTCATTCCCATGACCTTCTTTTCTTCGTGCAGAACTGGGAATCGCTGGCGGCCACTCTGTCGTTGTAACGAGCCGAGTGTCCATAAAGCTGGTTGCGGATGCTTCAAATCCACAGGGGAACCCATCTGACCGGTGAACGTACCGATAAACTCTCCGTTAGCGACCAAACTGATAAGCTCGTCGCGTGAATATGCATTCCGACTCCCGCTTGTTTCCACGTACCTGTCGCCGTCAAATTGAAGATTTACGGCCTGCCCTTTTTTGCTCTGCAACCATACTCCTTCAGCCTCAAGTACGATCCCACCTTCACGAGCGGACTGTTCTAGGGAATCCAGTAATTGAAGCGACAGCGATTCTTCTACGGATGTCTTATTGAGCGTGACTTGGCGAGCAAACGCGCCGCTAAATCCAGTGCTTCCCTCAAGCACCATATCCCAGACGGGATCAAAACGTTTTCGCCCTGCCCAAGAAAACTGCCAAACGCTTCGTTCCGGTGCACCCTTTTCAGCGACATTTCGATAGAAATCAAAATCAATAATATTGAGACGACCCTGAGGTAAAATCAACCAACGGTCATATGCTCCTCGCCATGTGGGAGCCTCCATTCCAGTGCCCGGTGTATTGGTGCTCACCAAAAATGGCATGCGGTGACAATCCCCACAGACATTCTGTTTAGGCTGCAGGTCACCATGGACGTGAAATAGTTCAAATCCCTCTCGGGCTATGGCCGAGACCTCATTGGTGAAGGACCGCCGTTGAGCCGGAGGGTAAGTGACGCTCAGTATGAACTTAGCCATGGCATCACGCTCGGCGTCGGTCAACTCGCCAGATTGCCCCTTGTCATTTACTTTCTTGTCACCGACGGTCATCATGGTGGTGGCCAAACCACCGTCAATCAGATGGCGGGCGCTGGTGACCGGGTCTTTGACGTCACTGTTGGGTTCAACATGTTTGCGTATGTTGGCGCTGTTGTTTCCACCGTACGGGTCGCCTGGTATTCCATCCCAGTGGTAGGGTTCGGTATCACGCAGGCCACGAATCGGCATGGTGCTGCGGGGCATGATCTGGTTACCACCGGTGACAATAGGTGTATTGAGAACCCACAACAATTGATCGGTATGACCGTCAGGGTGACAACTGGCGCAAGAGTAAGTTCCGGTTGTGGAAGCCGCTGCCGTGTTAAACGCAATGCGTCCACGCTTGACTTCTGAATCCGTTGAATCCTGTAATGCGATCGTCTCGATTACCTTGAGTTTTGCAGGGTTGGATACATCAAGCAGTGACACAGTATTAGCGACTGCGTTAAGAACCCAAGCCTGAGACGCTTTGCCGCTTGAATCGGATTGCAGAGCGATTCCGCGTGGTACGGCATCGACTTGCACGCGGCCAAGTATTTCACCCGTCGCGGCATCAAGCGTAAAAATTGTATCGGAGCTAGCAGCCGATGCAACGAGCGTTGTATCGTCATCGCTGATTTGGATCGCAAACGGAGTTGCCAACGCCAACTCTCGTTCAGGATGGTTTGGCGGCAGTGGTTCCAGTTGAAAAAAATGCGGTTTTTCTGGTTTACCGTCTTTGAATGTCACGCTGGTTATCTGGTTAAGAAATGCGCGATTTTCCAGTTCTTTTAGCCCGTGTTTTTTCGTGCCGGCATTTCCGTTCGCGTCATTGCGAGCGTCGGCTTGTGCGATAAATACTTTTCCGTTGGAATCAACCGTGAGTCCGTAAAGCAGCGTTCCCAGCGTATCAACAACTTCGACGAGCTCATCTGTATTTGTATCGAAAACGTACAAATCGCGATCCGGTACTTCTGGGTGTTTGATGATATCGGTCACGTGACCGAGCGACAAAACGTTATTTACGGCAATCGAGTGTTGCCAAGCGTCAAACGTCTCATATTCTTTATCCAGCTCTCCCGTGCCACCAGAAAGCTGGGATTTATTATTGGATTCAAATGGAATGACATACAGTCGATCCCCCTGAACAGTAATTGCCCGGGGATCCTGAGCCGTGATCGGCAACAACTTCGTAACCTTCCGCTGGGCCACATTGATAACCGCGATTGCATTTTCAGAAGAAAGAGCAACGTAGGCTTTGTCGTTACTGGCAAACGCGATACCAACCGGTTCGTCGAATCGAGTTGATTTGTTTGTCGGATGGAACCGCTGTACTGTCGCGATCACCTGTAGGTAGGATTTGCTTTTCTGTTCAGTGTCAATAATGCTCACCGAGTCGGACACGTGGTTCGTTACCCAGACCTCTTTGCCGTCGGGTCGTGCTGCGATACCAACTGGGTCAATTCCGACCTTGACGCGGCCGACGATTTTACGACTTTTGATCTGGATAATATCCACCGTGTCGTCGGGTGTGTTGACGACGAATACATGACCGTTGTTAATGGCAAGCGGAGACGCATGCGGACTCATATATGAGGAATGGCTGATCGGGGTTGGTGCGACGGGAGAATCTACAGTCTTCACTGCGGGAGATTTGCGAGATGCATTTTCGGTTTCTGCGGTTACTAGCGACGTCGCCAGCGCGGCAAGCACAAGCAGACTGGCGGCAATAGCGGCTAAACGCATGTTTCTCTCCGATCAAAATTCAAGTAGTTGGTGAAATACAGTTTAGAGTAAAAAGTGTTGAAATTACATAACAAATCGTATTATTGCGTAACGCGTTCAAATGACTTCGCCTGCTGTCCGCAACGGTAGATATTGTCTTGACGCAATAAAATCCAGTTAGTACAGTCAGTTGCGATATTCCCCCCACGCAAGGAGTCTTCCGATGAAGTACGTTGTTGTAACATCTTGTGTATTTTTGTCCGCTTTAATAGGTTGCGATGTAGAGGTCAAGGTAGGCGCCGGTGACGAAGGTGGCTCATTTGAGATTCGCACTTCAGAAACGGAAAGCCCGCTTGATGATCGGGGTGAGAAAAAGTGATCGAGATGCGGAAAAATCGACAAATATAATGTCCAATTCGAGGGTCGAGTAGCGGATTCTTGGTATGAAGCCTGCGGCCCATGCTCTAATGATAATTGCGTGGTTTTGTCATCACATTAAATTGTTGAGTAGTCCTATGAACGTCTTCAAGTATATTCTCGCGTTTTCTTTGTTGTTTCATGCAGCTTCCCTTTCTGCCCAGTCGATTCAGGACAATTGGCATCAATGGCGAGGACCTAATAATACAGGCGTGTCATCCACGGCCACTCCGCCTGTTAAGTGGAGCGAAACAGAGAATATCCAGTGGAAGGTTGCCCTCGACGGCAATGGAAGTTCAACTCCAATTGTTTGGGAAAATCGGGTGTTCATTTTGACGGCAATTGATACTCGAATCGTCGATCCCAATCTGCCCAAACCAGAAGATCAACCGATGCGAGTCTTCGGCATCAAACACCCCAACACCCAATATCAATGGGTAGTGATTTGTTTAGACCGAGAAACGGGTGACGAACAATGGCGGCGAACAGCCGTGCAGCGAGTCCCTCACGAGGGGCATCATGGTGATAACAATTATGCGTCCGCATCGCCGGTCGTAGCCGACGGTAAAGTCTATTGTTGGTTTGGATCGGCTGGCCTGTATGTGTACGAATTGGATGGTACGCCTGTTTGGAATCGGGACCTTGGAAAAGCCTATATGGGAGCGGCTCTTGGCGAAGGTTGTTCACCGGTCGTTCATGGAAATCGCGTGATCATTGTTCGAGATCAGCAGCGTCAATCGTCGATTGAAGTGCTCGACACTAAAAATGGAAAAACGATATGGAAAAATGAACGTGAGGAGGGCAATACTTGGGCCACACCGGCGATTGCCGAATACAACGGTAAAGTACAGGTGATCACATGCGCGTCGAACTTCGTCCGTAGCTACGATTTGGAAAATGGCGATCTGATCTGGAAGTGTAGCGGACTCACTGGAAACGCGACTCCATGTCCAATCGTTGAGGATGATCGTGTCCTAGTAATGACCGGTTATAAAGGGCATTCCGCGATGTCGTTGCCCATCACCGAGACCGGCGATCTTTCCGATTCCGACAAAATTATCTGGACTCATGATCGCGGCACTCCCTACGTTCCTTCGCCCGTATTGTTGGACGGGACGTTATTGTTTAATCAGTCCAATAGCGGGATTTGGACGGCACTCGATGCTAGCTCAGGTAAAGTAGTGCTTGAACGAACACGATTGCCGGGAATATCCAAAATCTATGCTTCGCCGGTTGTTGCCCAAGGGCATGTTTACGTGACGGGTATCGACGGGCTAACGTTGATTCTTAAACCAGGTAAAGGCCTGCACGTCGTCGCCTTCAATAAGCTGAATGACACGTTTAGTTCGTCTGCCTCGATTGCCGGCAAGCAACTATTTCTGCGGGGAAACAAGCACCTATACTGCATTGCCGAGACTCCTTAGCTGTTTTTATGGTGTCCGTGCTCTGCAACTTAAGCTAGCTCCGATTGTTGCGGTTCG
>CAWVZW010000132.1:0-7818 GCA_963934735.1 uncultured Planctomycetaceae bacterium | reverse complement strand
AATGGGCGGTACTGGACTTGAACCAGCGACCTCCACGATGTCAACGTGGCGCTCTAGCCAACTGAGCTAACCGCCCTGATGTGCGTCTTCTGACTGTTTCAAAGTGTAGCAATCTTAGTTATTCTCGGCAAGTAGTGCTTGAATTTAACCTAATTACCCTCAAGGCATTCAGCGCACGTCGATCGCCGGTTCAACGGCGATGTCTACCCGTGAATTGTGCGGGGTCATCGTCTGAAACATCGTATCTAATAAGGGACGCAATAACGATTCGCTGCCAGCAAACGAAACGTGATGCGAATCGCGGTAATACGACACGTTGCGTTCACCAATAATTCCGATAATTGCGGTTTCCAAATCGTCATAAAAATATTCAGTTGGGTCAAGTAGATGATAATTCTTAGCGTGAATGGAACTCAATATCCGGTTAACGTTCTTTTGTCGCTCTCGATGTGTACTCAACGTAACTCCTCGCGGAACTTCGGTTGACCCCGTATTTATTGCCGACACTAACGTATGAATAGGATTACGCGTCTGCAGCGGTACTTGCTGTAAAACCCACACTTGCACTCCCATTTGTTCAAGCCTGGCAACAGTCGTTCTCAGATTTCGCTGTAACGCCTTCTGAGCGGTAGCCGGCGTCCGAGGTACTCGAATGTCGTCTGTAATCAAGAAGCTCGTTAAGCCGCGCGGATGTATTTCAATGTTGCCGGCCCATCGACTTGCCAACAAAACATGTTGGATCTGATGACGCTTTACGAAGTCCATGACATCATTATTCCACGCAATGGATTCAAAATGACGAGGACGATGCACGCCGAGGATTGGAATGGTATTAGCATGAGTGGCAACGTAGCCAGAAACACCGTATTCAATGGCTAAACGATTACAGGTCTCGGCGATTGAAGACGCGTGGCTGTCACCCCAGAGCAAAAAGGTAGCGGGTTGTGTTTTCGATGGTTTGACGCCAAGCGAGGGTAATTTGTCTTCTTGAGCTGCAGTGTGCAAATGGGTCGAGTACTGCCGAGACATGCGACTGTTTGTCGTTTCAAGCAGCATTTGAATGTCGGCAGGCCAGCGATTTGCTAAGCCTCCCGTCTCGCTATAGATAATCGATGCTCCTAAAAGCAACATCGAAGCGAATGATGTCCCTAGGATCAAACGCCGTTGGCTTTTCAAAATGCGGCCGCTGCGAAATGGAGTTTCAATCCAATGATAGGACACTGCTGCTGCAAGAAAACTGGCAAGTAGCGCAATTACTGTTAGCGGTGTTGAAAGCTGCAGACCATTCTCATATTTCAAAAATACAATGATGGGCCAATGCCATAAATAAAGAGAGTAGGAAATGCGTCCGATGTACGTGAGTGGGTTCAGGCTGAGTAGATTTCCAATCGCGGTTTTGCCCACCAATGGATTCACGTCAGCGTCGTCCGATAAAACATGGTTTGTGTGACGGGTATTAAAGTAAATGAGCAGGGCTGTTGCTATACATGGTAAAAGTGCCGCTGGTCCGGGGAATGATGTTGATTTGTCATACCAAAAAAACGTGATGACGAGCGCAATCGCTGCCAGCGTGGAAATCAATTCGTTTCGAAATTGGAGTCGCGTCGTTTTCTCACTGCTGCTGTGTACCTGGACTGGCATGAGTACAAGCAAGGCACCGAGTAATAATTCCCAAGCGCGAGTGGGCAGAATGAAGAATGCTGACGTTGGATATGTAGCCAGGCACCAAATACTCAAGATAAATGAGGCGATTGCCAATACTCCAAATGTGATTGCTAACTCGCGTTTGGTGAAGCGACGACAGAGCACTAATAAGAGTGGAAACAGAAGGTAGAATTGTTCTTCAACTGCTAAGGACCACGTGTGTAGCAGTGGTCGCAATTCTGCGGGACCGGCAAAGTAGTCGAAAGAGTTTGCAAAATATATATTCGAAACGAGTAAAATCTGAGCAATCGCGGCTTCCCCAAGTTTGTCTAAATCTCGCGGCAGCAAATAGGCAAACCCGAGTAATAAAACGACAAGCAGCATTGCCGTTACCGCAGGAACGAGGCGACGAATACGGCGCATCCAGAACTGTTTTAGGCTAAAGCGATCTTCCGCTTGGGCTTTGAGAATTAACCCAGTTATCAAATAGCCAGAAATGACGAAAAAAACATCGACCCCAACGTACCCACCGGAAAACCCGAGGTCGAGATGGAAGAGCAGGACGCTCAGCACAGCAACAGCGCGGAGTCCGTCAATATCGTGTCGATAATGTCGCTTTGATGTGACTGGTGACAAAGAACTGCTGAACCTCAGAGCGGCTTACGTGCTGGATTGTTTCAGCGAGTAATTTACCATCTAAGGGGATTTTGAGGCAACGTCATGTGGTGGCGGGTAATTTAGGAGAAATTCAATCCAACAAAAAAGTAGTCTCCAAGGTATGAGTTGCCAAGATTGGGTTAGGTGCCTTGTGCGACGATGCGATTGACGGCGTCGAGGATAGCGTGAATGGTTGATTCTACCGTGTCGGTGGAAGCACCTCGACCGCGGTAACTTTTGTCGTTATGTTCAATTTCCACGAGCACTTCACCAATTGCATCTCGGCCTAACGTGGCACTCCGCACTCGGTAATCTTTACACGCAATCTCGAGCCCGGTAATTTTTTCAACGGCCCAAAATGCGGCATCAACGGGGCCATCGCCGTCAGCGACCTCGTGCGTGAACTCCTCACCATCTTTACTTAACGTAATCTCACAACAAGGCGTTTCACCTGACGCAGAACTCACTTGAAACCTTACCAACTCCCAGGTGCTTTCTATCTCACCTAAGATCTCTTGTTGTATCAACGCGTGAATATCACCGTCATAGATGTCTTTTTTCTTGTCTGCTAGTTTTTTAAACTCAATAAACACTTCCTGCAATTGTTCGCCCGACAAGTGATAACCTAATTCTCTCGCTCGATCCCCCAAGGCCGCTCGCCCAGAATGTTTCCCCAGCACTAAATCTGTTTTGGCTAAGCCCACGTCCTCCGGTCGCATGATTTCATACGTCGTGCGTTCTTTTAACATTCCGTCCTGATGAATACCAGCTTCATGTGCAAAAGCATTACGTCCCACGATTGCTTTATTACGTTGGACTTGTAATCCGGTGATGGACGATAGCAAACGGCTCAATGGCACTAAACGAGGAGTGTTTATATTCGTTTGACAATTGTAGACATCGGCGCGGGTGTTCAGTGCCATGACGACTTCTTCGAGCGAGCAATTTCCGGCACGTTCGCCGATCCCGTTGATGGTGCATTCAATCTGCCCAGCACCATTCTCGATCGCCGCTAGACTATTCGCGACAGCTAAACCTAAATCGTTATGGCAATGAACGCTGACCACGGCCTTGTCAATATTTGGCACTCGATTACACAACATCTTGATCGTCGCTCCCATTTGATCAGGCGTAGCATAGCCGACAGTATCCGGAATATTCACAGTCGTTGCTCCGGCGGCAATTGCCGCTTCGACGACCTCACACAAAAAATCGTGTTCTGTACGTGCAGCATCTTCGGGCGAGAATTCAACGTCATCACAATAATCGACTGCCCGGCGCACTCCGTCGACGGCGCGGCGGATGATCTCTTCTCGAGTCATTTTTAACTTAAACTCGCGGTGAATTGCACTAGTTGCTAAGAAGACATGAATTCGACTCTTCTCTGCATGTTTCAACGCCTCCCATGCGCGATCAATATCCTTGTCACTGCATCTAGCTAGTCCGCAAATAGTCGCTCCATGCATCGTACGCGATATTTCACTTACCGCTTCAAAGTCACCAGGTGAGGCGATAGGAAAGCCAGCTTCGATAATATCGACACCCATATCTACTAGTGCTTGTGCTAATTCAAGCTTTTCGCTGAGGTTCATGCTGCAGCCCGGTGACTGTTCCCCGTCGCGTAACGTAGTATCAAAAATTGTGATTTGTCGTGTGCTAGTCATGATTGAATGTCGCTGTGAATTGAAATAAAGAGCATTTTATTAAGGCAAAAAAATAACCCGAGGTGTTTGGCCTCGGGTGAATCGTTGTAACGCAAATTGTCGTTGGTCCATTCACCCTCGGGGCCGTGCAAGGAGCAGGCTAAGTAGAATCAGGGGTAATCGAAGTGTCTGTGACATATTGGAACTCTAATGTAGGGTATCGATAAGGTCAACAGCTAATATATGTGTACTATTTTGACTCGATGCAATACAGGCTTTTGTAAGTACGAATCAGAATGCGGCCGTTGGCGAATGCGAGTGAACCGCGTGTGAGTTCTGGTAGTTTGTTTTCGTGGATGATATCGCATTGTTTAGGGTTCGGGTTGATAACAAATGTCGTGCCTTTGTCATTCACGACAAAAATCTTACCTTCGACCAAGCAGAGCGAGCTCCAACACTTGGAATCTCCTAACCTTTGTTGCCACAATCGTTCACCGGTTTTTAGGTCCATACACCACGCGATTCCCGGTTCATTTACGATGTAGATGTATTCGCCGATGATTAACCCAGATCCGATACGTTGTGGGTTTTCGGCACGTTCTGTTTTATGCCATAAGCGATGAGATGCAGTAACGTCGCCTTGCCCACCTCGTTTGATAGCCAGCGAGGGACCACCGTAGCCGCTCATCGTCACCGCCACTTCACGGTTGACCAGTGGCGAAGTGTAGGCCAGCATGCCAGGCCCGTCGCAAGTCCAAAGGATATCACCGGTGCGGGGTTTCAAAGCATAGAATTTCAAGGGCATACTAATGAACATCACTGCATCAGCGCCACTACCATAAACAACTGGCGTGCTCCATGACCCGCGAAACTCTCCGGGCTTGGTGGATACAAAGTTCTTCGATTCGGTTTTCCAGACTTCGTCGCCTGTTTGAATATCCAACGCGATCCAAAATGAGCGGACTCCCGGGCCGCAATTAACAACCACGAGATTTTCAAAAATCACTGGGCTCGCAGAAGTTCCCCAGATATGCTCCAACCGTCCCATGTCCACCTGCCACTTTAAGTTCCCTTTCATGTCGACACAGTGAATGCCTGCGGAGCCAAAAGAAACGACGATATGCTTTCCGTCAGTGACCGGTGACCCAGCTGCGTGTGGATTGGTCTTATGTGTTTTTTCAACTTGCTCAATCGTTGTAGTGTATTGCCATCGTTGTTCACCAGATTTGAGATCGTAGCAGGTTAAATGGCGTTTTGTGCCTTCAGCTGTTGCTTGGGTTAGCAGGACATTGTCTTCCCAAGTCACGGGAGTTGAGTTTCCAGGAGCGGCCAAGTCGATCCGCCAAGCAACGTTTTCGGTTGTCGACCAAGTTGTTGGAAATCCCTTTTCCGCGGTGGCCCCATTACCATTGGGTCCTCGCCACGACGACCAGTTTTCTGCTTGGAGGGCAGGGTAGGAGCTTGTGAAAATAATGAAGGCGACGATGAGTTTGTGCATGTCAATAAATTCTCCAAAGATAAAATTCCCTAGAATTTATGATACCAGAATCGGAACACGTTGAGGGCACTCTCTTGCAACGCTAGAGTGCGTTACCGATTGAAATTATCACCGCGAAAGCGAGGAGAAGCGATTTGTGTTTGATATCGCGGGATGTTGCCGGGTGCAGGTTGCACTTGGTCGAGAGGATAATAGTAACTGGTTTGTGGTGCTGGCATCGTGGATAAATCGATTTGTTCATAGCCATCGTACTTTGGCATAGTCCACAATTGGGAGGCATTACCCATGTTGGCGTTGATTTGATAACGTGGCACATCGATTTGAAATGCAATTTGATTTTGTTGACCGGGAAACAGTTGGATTTTAATGCGGTGTGGCAAGGAAACTCCGTGCTGCGGATAAAAACTATGTTTGCTGGCTTTGACGGATGCCAGAGATTTGCCATTGTCTAGCGTCAGGTGTTGTTCGCGAACCCAACCGAAGCGGTCGTCAATGATTAAACGCCGATTCAGGGTACCCATTGGCGATTGGATACGACTGCGAATTTCATATTTTCCTTGGCCCAAGTCAAAAGGACCTTCGTGGTGTTCGGCTGGGTCGATATAGACAAGCCCCATCGCATCTGTGATCCAGTTTAGATCGATAGGCATATAGTATTTTGCTGCCGTGGTGGCCAGTTGATCATGACGCACAAAGTAAACGGCAGGGTCCGGTTGTTCGCGTATCCATAACCAAACAAGTTCTTGGTTGCTGCCAAAATCGACTTCAGTACGAGTGAAATCAAACAAGCTAGCTGTCAAACGAAAATTTCGGGGGCGGTCGATTACGACGTTCGCTTTGAGCGAGGGTGCGCCGGGGATGGAAACTTTGGCATTTTGTGTTTGCAATTGTTGAATCGACTGATTGGTATTGACCGTCGCCATGATCGTTTCAAGTGTTGGGCGCCCTGTGAAGGCGACCGGCGGCAGCCCAGCGTGTTGCTCGACATAGTTATTCCAAGCAGGGCAACCGCTGAGTAGCATGATACTCAGTAGTAAGGCTGCGATAAAAAATCGCGAGTGCGGATTGTCGGGCGAATAATTCACTGGGTTCAAGCCGCATCCTTATAAAGCATCGCGGTTAGCTGTTGTTGCAACGATTCGACTTGTGCAACAGTGGGTTGAGTCACAGGTACCTTGTATTCTTTTTCACTTTTAGGTTCCGATAAGACTATCAACTCGTTGCCTAGTTCGTCTTCTTCGGAACCATTGAGTCGCATGATGCGTTTGCGAACCATCAGAAGTGACAGCACATAAGCCATGTCTTGTGACTCAGGGTTGGCGTGCAATTGTTCAAAGTATTGCAGCATGACTTCTTTGGGTGCCAGGTTTAGTTTGTTTTGTTCATCGTCAGGCATGGTAGATTTCCACCATCCGATTGTGCCCTCCGGCGGACCTTCCCAAGCATTTTGACAAAAGTCGTGTCGAATGACGTCGGCCCCAGCAGTGAGCAGCACCGAATAGAATACTTCACCTGGCGCAAATCTATGCTGAGAAGAATGACATTCGGGTGACGAGTTTTGGATTTGAAAATCGAACATGAAACGACTTTACCGTTATCGCAAGCGAGCTCGAGCGCGACTTAGTGTCGGACCGATACTGTTTTCGGGCAACCCTGTAATGCGACTGATTTCATTATATGTGCGTCCTTCGAGGTGATACATTTCAACGACCTCGCGTTCTTTTCCAACAAGCTGATTTAAAATATTAGCGACCGCTTCGCGATCCGCTGCTTGTTCTTCTGGCAACGGTTGTTGGTCTTGTAGAGGAGCGGTTTGGTCAAGTGGGATTTTGAATGCATATACTCTACTCGGCTCTCCCTCTCCGTTTTCTGATTCCCCAGTGCCAGTGGAAGAATTGGATTCTGGAATTCGAGGATGTCTCTTTCTTACGAATTCACGCACGACGATGCGACGGATGATGACTGACAAATAGGTGGCGAGGGAACTATTCCCGCGGAACCGTCGTAGCACGGCAAAGTCGTTTTGGATGATTTGTAGAAAGACTTCCGCCGCGTAATCTTCTTCGTCGTGGCTGGATATTTGCGAGGATCTGGATTTAGCGGTTTGGCGTATGGTGTGGTAGGTCAGACCGATATAGCGATCGACGAACTCTTCCCAGGCGGCTGCGGATTTGGCTAGGCAGCGCGTGAGTAGGTCGCGATCAAATTCGGAAAGAGCCACGGAAGTAGACCTCGGATTGATTAAAATAGGGGCGTGAGTTGTAGTGGAAGTAAGTGATTTGGCGTGCACCGACAGGTTCTTCAGCTTGTCTGCGCTACTGAACTCTGAAATTCTAGAAATCAATGCGAAATGAGGCAATATTAATCACGTCCCTT
>CAWVZW010000131.1:0-7823 GCA_963934735.1 uncultured Planctomycetaceae bacterium | reverse complement strand
CCAATCACTTTAAGGCGGTCCTACTGTGTAGTAGGCCAAACAATTAGTCAGCCCAGTTTATTCCCAAAGGAATCCAAGTGGCCAGTAAATCAAAAATTGCGAAAGCAAATCGAGTACCTAAGTACTCATCCCGTTCAGAGCGCAGGTGTCAACTTTGTGGACGCCCTCGCGCCGTATATCGTAAATTTGGGATCTGTCGAATTTGTTTTCGCAAATTAGCAGATCAAGGTTTGATTCCTGGTGTCCGTAAGGCAAGCTGGTAGAAGGATTATATATCAAATGATGACCGACCCCATTGCCGACATGTTAACGCGAATACGTAATTCCGTAAGTGTTGAGCACCCAACCGTCGACATTCCCGATTCTCTCCTAAAACGAGGGGTCGCTGATGTATTGAAGCGCGAAGGTTATATCTGGGACTTCGAAGTAATCGAAGGTTCACCGGGTAACACTCTGCGTTTGGAATTGAAGTACGGTAACAATGGCGAAAAACTAATTCAAAAGATCCGCCGTGTCAGTACTCCTGGCCGACGAATCTATTCAAAAGCTCGCGATCTCCGTCCCGTTCTAAATGGAATGGGAATTACGGTAATAAGCACGAGCGAGGGCGTAATCAGCGACCGTGAAGCGCGACAGCGCAAACTCGGTGGTGAAGTCCTGTGCGAAGTTTACTAATTGCTTCAATTGCAACCCAATTAATATAGAAACAGAATACGAGTTTAATCATGTCCCGTATCGGTAATAAACCCATTGCTATTCTTAACGGCGTTACAGTCGCGATCAACTCGCGCACTGTTTCCGTTGAAGGTCCTCAAGGTAAGCTTGAAATCGAACACCGCCCTGAAGTCACTGTCGTTATCAATGAGGAAGACAAAACCATCTCCGTATCTCGTGAAACCGACGATCGTGAGTCTCGCGCTTTTCACGGTCTGACTCGCTCGCTGATCAATAACATGGTCATCGGTGTCAAAGATGGATATGAAAAGAAACTTGAAATCGTCGGCGTTGGTTATGTGGGATCCATCCAAGGCGATTCGATTGCCCTGCGAGTTGGATTCGCCAACGAAATCAAACATAAAATCCCAGTAGGACTTGATGTGACTTGTCCAGATCAAAATCACATTGTTGTTAAAGGGTGTGATAAACAACAAGTCGGTCAATTTGCCGCTGAAGTCCGAGCAGTTCGAAAGCCTGAGCCTTACAAGGGTAAGGGTATTCGGTACGACGGTGAATACGTGAAAATCAAACCTGGTAAATCGGCTACTTAATCCTGCCAGAACAGAAAGACAAGAATCGTGGATAAGAACAAAAAACTTTCAAAACAACGACGTCGTCGCATTCATCATGTCCGTAATAGTTTACGTGGCAACTCGCAACGACCTCGCATGTGTGTTACACGCTCCAATAAGAACATTTATTGCCAAATCATCGATGATGTCGCGGGCAAGACGTTGGTTGCTGTCAGTACGCAAAGTGCAGAATTACGAAAAGCGTCTGCATACGGTGGCAATATTGCGGCTGCGACACTTGTCGGACAAACAGTTGGTAAACAAGCAATCGCTCAAGGCATTACTGCCGTGAAATTCGATCGAGGTTCGCATAAATATCATGGCCGTTTGGCTGCGGTAGCTGACGCGGCTCGAGAAGCAGGACTCCAGTTTTAAGAACATAATTTAAATTTAATACCTCGCTGTTATAAAATACGAAACAGCACAATACTAATTTAGGGGGCACATATCGTGTCAACAAACAGATCAAACGGATCAAACGACAACTTGACTGATCATGTGATCAAAATCAAACGCTGTGCTGCAGTAATGAAAGGTGGCCGTCGCTTTAGTTTTGCTGCCATGGTTGTCGTCGGCGATGGAAATGGCCAAATCGGCTGGGGATACGGAAAAGCCAACGAAGTTCCTCCAAGCGTGCAAAAAGCCACTAAACAGGCCACGCGAGAAATGATTCAGATCCCTGTAGTCAATGGAACGATCCCACATCAGATACAAGGTAAATTCGGAGCTGCGAAAGTATTACTTATTCCAGCAGCACCCGGTACCGGTATTATTGCCGGGCAAGCCGTTCGTAGTGTTTGCGAAGCTGCTGGTATTACCGATATTCTTACTAAGAGTTATGGCACAAATAATCCTGTGACTTTAGTCAAAGCAACAGTTTCAGGATTTTCAAATCTACGCACCAAAGAACAGATCGAACGATTGCGAGAGGTTAGTCTCTAATGAAACTGCATGACGTAAACGAAGGCATTACTAAATATAAGAAAAGGCGACGCATTGGTCGTGGCCCTGGGTCCGGTCATGGAAAAACCGCCGGCAAGGGACACAAAGGCCAAAAGTCTCGTAGCGGCTGGTCACAAAAAGTGACATTCCAAGGCGGTGCGATGGCGATGGTTCGTCGTATTCCTAAGCGTGGTTTCAACAACCGTTTCGCAATGGACGTGGCTACACTTAACTTGCGCGATCTGGAACGAGTCTTCAATGATGGTGATGACGTGACGCCTGAATCCATCAAACAACAGGGACTCTTGACAACGCGATATGACGTTTTGAAGATCCTTGGTGATGGTAAGCTTGGTAAGAAACTTAATGTTTCCGCCCACCGCTTCAGTGCAAAAGCACAAGAACAAATCGAAGCGGCCGGTGGTACAGTAACACTCTTGCCGGGTAAGGCTCCTGTTATCAAAAACAAAATGAAACCTAAGACTCCTAAAAACCGCGATTAAGTTCATTCCACCTAATACCCTAGCGTACCACCGATAACACAGGTTTGCGTTTTCACTTGGTAAACATCTGATGCTTGAAAAAATACGAATCATCTTCACCATACCGGAATTGAGGAATAAAATCCTCATCACGTTGGTGCTGCTTAGTGTTTATCGAATTGGCTATCACATTACGTTGCCAGTCGTCGACCAAGTAAAAATGCTCGCAGGTTTAGATGGCAATCAAGGTACTCTCGCTGGACTTATCGCTCGCGTCTCCGTCTTCTCCGCGAGTAACCTCCAACAAGCAACTATTTTCGGCCTCGGCATTATGCCGTACATTTCAGCCTCGATTATCTTCCAGATTATGGGAAGTTTTGTGCCAAGTATTCAAGCATTGAAGAAGGAGGGGCAGTCTGGGCAAAAGAAAATCAATGACTATACGCGGTACCTGACCGTCGTCCTCTGTATCGTGCAAAGTACGGTCTATGTATTTGCCTACTTAAATACCAGTGACTTTATAGCCACAGACTTTCAGAACGAGGAAGGCGGGCTATCGTTTGGCTGGTCCATGATATCCATCATGATTATGACCTGTGGGGCAACATTCTTGATGTGGCTCGGTGAACAAATAGATGAGTTTGGTATTGGCAACGGCATTAGTCTGTTGATCATGGCCGGTATACTCGCTCAAATGCCAGCGGCTCTTCAATCGATGGAATGGAAATTTTCACTCCAAGGGCTTGGCAACGACCCCGGTATCGAAACCATGATCCTCTTAGCCTGTATCTTTGTCTTAGTGGTATTAGGTGTCGTATTCATTACAGTCGGGCAACGACGAATCCCTACTCAGAGTGCCAAGCATGTTCGCGGACGACGAGTCTTTGGCGGCACGCGACAACATTTACCATTGCGCGTGAATCAAGGCGGCGTGATGCCAATTATCTTTGCCTCAAGTTTGCTTATGGTTCCAGGTATTATGATCGGGTTTTTGAAAAGTGCGTTTGAACCCGGTGGCACTGGTTCGACGATCATGGCGGGCCTAGAAGATGCGTTTCAACCTGGAAGCGGGTTTCTATACAACATGATGTATATTGGAATGATTTTCTTCTTCTGTTACTTCTGGACCGCGATTACATTTAATCCAAAAGAAATGGCGGACAACCTCAAAGAATATGGTAGCTTTATTCAGGGCTATCGACCCGGCAAACGAACTGCCGACTATTTAGAAAAAGTCATGGTTCGAATAACATACGTCGGTGCATCGTTTTTGTCCGTGGTGGCAATCGTGCCTACGTTAGTTGCCAGTCAATTACAAATAGATATGCAGTTAGCTAGTTTTTATGGGGGTACCGGTTTGTTGATCGGCGTGAGTGTTGCTTTTGACCTAGTTCAAAAAATCGACAGTCACTTGGTCATGACAAATTACAAGGGACTCCTGGATTCCTAGCGTCACTAAAAATTTAAATTTAACCGAGGGGTAATTACATGATGTTAATTGTATTTGTTGGCCCCCCGGGTTCAGGAAAGGGAACTCAGTGCGAATTGTTAGCCCAACACTTAGGTGTGGTTCATCTTTCCACAGGAGAATTGTTTCGACAACAAATACAACAAGCAACAGAACTTGGTCAACTTGCGGCCTTGTTTATAGATGATGGCAATCTTGTACCCGATCATATCGTGGTCGAGCTTGTCCGGCAAAGCTTAGGGGAGGCCCAGTACCAAACTGGTTGCCTACTCGATGGCTTTCCACGATCCGTTGCTCAGGCCCAAGCATTGGATGCGATGGTTTATGAACACGGTAAACAAATAGCAATGGTGCTGGCACTTGCTGTCCCTCAGGACATCTTGGTCGATCGCTTGCTGCAACGTCAGCGAAAAGATGACACGCTTGAAACCATTCAACAACGGCTTGATGTCTACCAACAAGAGACACAACCCGTACTGAATCACTACGAAAAGCAAGAATTGGTGGTGGCCATAGACGGAAGTGGAACAGTCGAAGAGGTGTTTCAACGGGTTAAACAGGCAACTGATTTAAAACGGACAGAGACCGAGTAGTGAATTCGATCAAAAACAGTTGGAACTGCTTGCGATTTAGATGATTTCGCCCCTTGTCGGGGTGTTTGTACCAAGTTTATACTAACTTACTTGCGAATATTTTTTTGAGGCAATAGAGAAATGAAAGTTCGTGCGAGTGTAAAGCGAATTTGTGAACACTGTAAAGTTGTCCGGCGCAAGGGTCGAGTATACATCATCTGTAGTTCCAACCCGCGTCACAAACAACGCCAAGGCTGAATAATAACTAATCCGGTTGCGGCACAAAACCAATCAATGCCCGTTTACAGGGCTTAACAATCAATTAACATAAATCAGAATTCAATATCGTTTTCTGAATTTTTTTCCAAGGAGTCTCGCTATGCCACGTCTTTTGGGTGTAGACATTCCCAATGACAAGCGAATCGCTATCTCTTTGACTTACCTTTACGGGATCGGTCAAAAGACTGCACGTGAATTGTGTTTAAAAGCCGGTATTGATCCGTCGCTGGCAGCACATGAACTTGCTGAAAGTGATGTCAGTCGAATCGCAACTATTATCGAAGAAGATTACGTCGTTGAGGGACCATTGCGTCGGCAAGTCCAACAAAATATTTCTCGACTTCGAGACATCCGGTCCTACCGTGGCACCCGTCACCGCATGGGACTTCCCGTTCGAGGACAAAACACACAAACCAACGCACGTACTCGTAAGGGTGCTAAGAAAACCGTAGCCGGTAAAAAGGGTGTTAAGGATCTTCGCTAGACGCTTGAAGCTTTTCCGATCACAACATTTCCTCGATATTACATTTCACAACTTATTCATTGAACAACGACTTAAATCCTGACAAGCTCTAGGCTGCATGATTTGAGGTTAGCTTATTACGAAGGAGTTCTTGGCCGTGGCCAAAACGAAGAAACGAAAACAACGTCGCAACGTTGCCTTTGCTATCGCTCATGTGAAAGCAACATTCAACAACACGACCGTTACAATCACCGATACAAAAGGCGATACATTGTGCTGGGCGAGTGCAGGTACGAGTGGCTTCAAAGGCAGTCGTAAGAGCACACCCTTTGCTGGACAATGTGCGGCTCAACAAGCAGCTGAAAAAGCATTGAAATTCGGCGTCAAAGAAGTGGACGTTCAGATTAAAGGCCCTGGAAGTGGACGCGAAAGTGCAATCACTGCCATGCAAGCGGCTGGGCTCAATGTAAAAACAATTGAAGATAAAACCCCTATCCCTCATAACGGATGCCGACCCCCTAAAAAGCGTCGCGTTTGATTATTGCCCCCACTTTCTACCTTTGTGCCTGCAAGCAACTGTAGGCATTATCCCCACACTCTTGGTAAACGATAACACGGAGACTTTTTATGCATATTCGATGGCGACAACTCGAACTACCAAGTGTAGTCGAATGTGACAAATCTACACTTTCTGCAACCTATGGAAAATTTACTGCAGAACCTTTTGAACGTGGTTTTGGAGTCACAATCGGAAACAGCCTGCGACGCATTTTGCTTTCAAGCTTAATGGGTAGCGCTGTTACTCAAATTAAAATCCAAGGCGCTCAACACGAATTCACGTCGCTCGAAGGCGTTCAAGAAGATGTGACTGACCTCGTTTTGAATGTCAAATCTCTTTGCATTAAGAATCACTCCGATAGCCTTAAAGTCATTCATATTGAAAAGAATGAAGCTGGAGTAATTCGAGGCTCAGACATCATTACGGATTCTGAGGTCGAAGTGATCAATGGCGATCACGTCATCGCAACCTTAAATGAAGATACTCTTTTCATGATGGAAATGGTTGTTGAAAACGGACGTGGTTACGTTCCCGCTTCAGAACAAGAAGCCGGCGAAAACGAAATCGGAATTATTCCAATCGATGCTGTTTTTAGTCCGGTTACCCGAGTTCGCTATCATGTTGACGAAACTCGAGTGGGTCAAAAAACGAACTACGATAAATTAACGATGGAAATTTGGACCAATGGGTCTCTGAATCCGGAAATGGCAATCGTAGAAGCGGCAAAAATCCTCCGTAAACACCTCAACCCGTTTGTGCAATATTCGGAACTCGGTGCCCAAGTCCATGCTGCTGATCGCTCAGCTCGCAGTCCCGCAGATATCGAACTCGATGCAAAACTAAATATGCCGTTGGCATCTTTGCAGTTGTCAGTTCGTGCAAACAATTGCTTGGAAACCGAACACATCCATACCGTCCGCGAACTCGTTCAACAAACCGAAGACGGGCTGCTCGAAGTACGCAACTTCGGCGAAACAACTCTTGTTGAAGTTCGTGAACAACTTAGTGAACTCGGATTACATTTGGGTATGAGGGTTCCACCCCCAGCTCAGACATCCTTCTAAACAGAATTTATCAAAAAAGCATACATAGGCGTTAACGAATCATGCGACATCGACGACGAGGCAGACAACTAGGTCGATCTTCATCCCACCGTAAAGCAATGTTGAAAAACATGGCTAGCAGTCTATTCTTGACGGAACGTGGTGAACTAGCGACGGAAATTCACGGCAATACGCCCCGAGTGCGACGACGAATCACCACAACGATTCAGAAAGCTAAGGAAGTTCGTTCTATAGTTGAAAAGTGTATTACACTCGCGCGGAAAGTTCAGCCAGCCTATGAGGCCGCAGATGCTTTGATGCCGGAATCTCTTCGCACAGCTGACAAACTCAATAAGCAAGAAGAAACCTACAAAGTTTGGCGTAAAAGCGACGATTGGCAAGCTTGGGCTGCGGCCAGGGCTCCCATCGTTAACGCTCAACGTAAAGCACTGCGAATGTTGGGTAGTCGGGAAGCTGTTGATATTTTGTTCAACGATATCGCTCCAGCATTGCTCGAAGAAAACCCAGATCGTGTCAGCGGTTTCACGCGAATCTTGAAGATTGCAAAACCACGACTAGGCGATAATGGTACACAAGCTATTCTCGAAATTCTCGGTGCAAACAACAACCGTGATACTAGCGACCCTGTAGCTCCGGCAGCTCCCGTCTTAGATGACGCACCTGCTGACGATGACGCACCTGCTGACGATGACGCACCTGCTGACG
>CAWVZW010000130.1:0-7893 GCA_963934735.1 uncultured Planctomycetaceae bacterium | reverse complement strand
ATGACGCACCTGCTGACGATGACGCACCTGCTGACGATGACGCACCTGCTGACGATGACGCACCTGCTGACGAAGAAGCACCTGCTGACGATGACGCACCTGCCGAAGAAGAAGCACCTGCCGAAGAA
Organism: uncultured Planctomycetaceae bacterium; assembly: GCA_963934735.1. Lineage (GTDB taxonomy): Bacteria > Planctomycetota > Planctomycetia > Pirellulales > Pirellulaceae > UBA721. The sequence goes on along the minus strand of CAWVZW010000130.1, from coordinate 7,765 downwards.
AAAGCACCTGCTGACGATGAAGCACCTGCCGAAGAAAAAGCACCTGCTGACGATGAAGCACCTGCCGAAGAAGAAGCACCTGCCGAAGAAGACGAATAGGCAGTGCCTTATGCCGCCCGTGTCCTAGCGAACCCGCGCCGCTTTCGGTAGCAATTTAGGTTGTGGAATTTTCATCCCCACAATGCGTCCATAACTAGCTTCTAGTTGCTTAAAGTTGCCCTGCAAGAACTCAAATAACTCCGCCGGTGGATTCTGTCCTAACCACTGTTGGGCAAATTTCAGCATCTGCTGATCATATTCTTTTTCAGACGCTGAATGGATATAACAGCGCCCCTCGAATCGCCGTAAGTCCCCATTGAATTCCGCATTAATATGCCACAACTCATGGAACACCGTCGTTAGTTTTTCGAGAAACGGCTCGTTTTGAAACCGTGGCAAGTAGAACTTGAGGATATATAACATCTCTCGACCTTGATGATCAAACAACCGCTGAGCCCCATACCGTTTTCCATTTCGAATACCCTCGCGAGCACCATTTTCGAATCGCATTGGTGTGAGCGTTGCATGCACACCATGACGAACGCCTTTCCGAGTTTGTGAAAAGGCGACCGCAACAAAATCCATGTCAATATGGGTCATCCGATCATGTCGTTGAGTGATATCGACGCATAACCGCCGCATGTTTCCAGTAAAATCAAAACCTGCAGGCACAACTTCTCCCGTGAGTTGATTGCGGGACTTCGTTGGGTCGTTATGCGAGTAAGATGTTGGTTGTTTAGATGTCATTTAGGGCACACTCATGTTGATATCAACAGAGCGTCGTAGTGACTGATATTGATTTTGAGCATCGATAAAGAGTACCCTGTGGAACTCATTTTCGGATTTTATAAAATCCGTCTTACAGAGATTTCTTAAATCGTCTTTAACTTCAAATAAATAATACCAGTGATTTCACCCCGTTGCACCACCAATATTCTCGTTATCGTAGCCATCGCGATCGGTGCAACAGGATGCCGGTCCATCGTAACACCACAATGGTCGCTTGAAGATGAAGTCACTAAAACCGCACTCTCCCCTCCTCAACTGGCCCGTGACGCCGTTATCCTCGAAGTTGCCTTTATCCGTGTTGCAGCAAATGCAAACAGTAGCAATTCCAAGTTTTGGCCAGATATCGACGAAACGCATTTAGCTGCGGACGACCGCAAACGGCTTGGGCAAAACGGAATCCGTTGCGGATTAATCGCGGGTTCACTGCCTAATTCTCTCACTGAACTCATCAACGGCGATGCCAACACTGTAGACTTGGAAGCGTTGACTGGCAGTTTGAACTTAAACCTTGAAAACCGTAATCAACGCCTCCAATTTAGAGCGGGGCAAGCGGGGCAAATTGTGATGAGCAAGTCGGTCAAAGAAAACATTACTGTGATTACTTCCGATTCCCAATACGCAGCGGCCGAACGCTTCAGTCAGGCTCAATGCCAATTTCAAATCAAGACATACCCTCAAGGTGATGGACGAGTCAGAATCGAATTGATCCCGCAAATCCATCACGGAGATCCGCGAGCTGAATTTACGGGGCAAGACGGAGCATGGCTACTAAAAACGCAGCGTGCTATAAAACAATACGACGCAGTTCCGATTACAGCACTGATATCCCCTGGGGAATCTTTACTGCTCAGTGCCGATTCTCATAACAAAGGTTTAGGCCGGCAATTCTTTGTGATCAATGACGACGACGAAAAAACCAACCACTTGCTGTTAATGCGTTTAGTACACACTCAATACGACGATCTTTTCGCTCCAAATGAAACTCCACTCGAATAACACCGCGTTTCTTTGCGAGGAACCCGACAATCTTGCGTTTCACCCGCTTGAGGATATTCGAATGTCCAATAATAATGATTGTTAAACAAGCGGTAAAAAGAGATGGTCGACCGTTGGCCATCCACGCAGTTACAAATCTTCTCACTTAATAGCTCTCAAGGAGTAAACACATGGCTTTGGTTCCCCTACGTGTCATTTTGGATCACGCAGCTGAAAATGAATATGGCGTTGCTGCATTTAACGTAAACAACATGGAACAAATCCAAGCCATCATGGAAGCCGCGCAAGAGACCGATTCTCCAGTCATCGTGCAGGCGTCACGAGGTGCTCGCGGATATTCGCAAGATGCATACTTGCGACACCTGATGCTAGCGGCTGTTGAGCTCTACCCACATATCCCTGTTGTCATGCACCAAGACCACGGTAATAACGTTGACACATGTGTCAGTGCTATGGAAAACGGTTTTACTTCAGTCATGATGGATGGATCATTAGAAGCAGATGGAAAGACTCCAGCGAGCTACGAATATAACGTGGACGTGACCAAGCAAGTCGTTGATCTAGCACACGCACAAGGTGTTTCAGTCGAAGGCGAATTAGGATGTTTAGGTTCACTTGAAACAGGCATGGGCGATCAGGAAGACGGTCATGGTGCTGAGGGCGTTTTATCCCGAGAACAACTACTAACCGATCCCGAAGAAGCGGAACAATTCGTTGCTTCTACAGGTGTTGATGCCTTGGCCGTTGCTATTGGCACAAGTCACGGTGCTTATAAATTCTCTAATAAACCGGACGGTGAAGTACTGGCGATGGATCGCATCGACGCAATCCACGCTCGACTCCCCAACACACACCTCGTGATGCATGGTAGTTCTTCCGTACCACAAGAATTGCAAGACATCATCAACGAGTTTGGTGGGAACATGAAGCAAACCTACGGTGTCCCTGTCGAAGAGATTCAACGTGGAATTCGTTCCGGCGTTAGAAAAATCAATGTCGATACCGACAATCGTCTGGCCATGACCGGAGCAATCCGTAAGGTACTCACCGAGAACAAAGCGGAATTTGATCCTCGAGCTTACCTCAAGCCAGCCCGTGAAGCAATGAAGCAAGTTTGTGTCGCTCGCATGGTCGCTTTCGGCCAAGCCGGTCACGCTGAAAAGCTGCGACTATCGCTATAGATTAACGTCTAAACTCGACTTTCATTTACGTTCCATAGTAGACCAAGACTACCAACTGCTGCGCAATAAATTTGGCCGTTTGATAACAGCATTGCTCCCAAATCGCTTTCTGCGGTAAAATCTCTACGCAGTTTGACAATTCCAAACGATGGGTCTTTGCTGCGCAATAAAACCGTAAGGAACGACGTTTCGATGAGTACTCCCGCGCGTGTTTCAGGTGCTCCTGCAAACCCCCTGAACACATTTGAACAAATACGACTTGCCCAAGAAATTATTCTAAGCGAAGCGTCTGCGCTCACACAATTAGGGAACAATCTACCGGAGCAGTTTTGTGATGCGGTTGCAGCAATTTCACAAACAACGGGCAGCCTGATTGTCATCGGTATCGGCAAAGCAGGACTCATCGGTCAAAAGCTTGTCGCGACGTTTGCTTCAACTGGCACTCCAGCTCATTTCCTACATCCCAGTGAAGCGATACATGGAGACTTAGGTCGAATTCAGGGCAACGACACCGTATTGCTACTATCGTACAGTGGTGAAACGGAAGAGATCACGCGTTTACTGTCCAAGTTAACTGCTCTAGAAATCCCTCGCATTGCCATCACATCAAGTCTCAAAAACACGCTAGCTCGACAATCCAGTATCGTCCTACCCTTAGGAATTCTGCATGAAGCTGGATCTCTACGACTCGCACCAAGCACAAGCACCACTGCAATGTTAGCGATTGGAGATGCCTTGGCATTAGTCACGAGTGAACTTCAACAATTCACAGCTAACGACTTTGCTCGATTCCATCCAGGTGGGTCGTTAGGACGTAAGCTTACGAGTGTCCGTGAAATCATGCGACCGTTAACGGAATGTCGTGTAGCACACCAACATCAAACCATCCGAGATGTTTTTGTGGCAAGTAGTATGCCTGGGCGTCGAACGGGAGCAATTATGCTCATTGACGGTGGTGGAGTGTTAACCGGTCTATTTACGGACAGTGATTTGGCACGAATGCTCGAACAAAACAACGATACCAATTTCGATACTCCGATTGGCAATTACATGACAGCCAATCCGATTACGATATCCGATACACAAATGTTAGCGGATGCGGTGGAAATTTTCAGTGACAGACGCATTAGTGAGTTACCTGTAACCAATGACAACGGTGAGCCCGTTGGATTAGTCGATATCACAGACACCGTCGCCTTTTATCCAACACAATCTGCAAACGAAAATGCAACCGTCATTAAACTATCAACCACGGACCACCCCAGCAAATCATGATGCCTAGTACTACTATCGAAAACATCAAGCTGATTTTATCCGATGTAGACGGTGTTTTGACCAATGGCGCCATTGGTTTCGACAACGCCGGTATCGAAACAAAACAGTTTCATATCCGCGATGGGTTAGGGATAAAAATGTGGCAACGTGCTGGTTTTCAATTTGGCGTATTAACAGCTCGAACTTCCCATATTGTCAAAGTCCGCTGTCAGGAACTTGGAATAGATATTGTTCGACAAGGTTTCGAAAACAAATTGCCGGCTACGATTGAGTTGATAAAAAGTCTACACCTCAACCTCGATCAAGTCTGTTTCGTCGGTGATGACTTGACGGACATGCCAGTCATTTCTGCTGTTGGATTAGGGGTGGCTGTTGCGGACGCTGCGCCAGAAGTACTTGCCGAGGCTGATTTCGTAACCCAAACCAACGGAGGGAACGGAGCCGTTCGCGAGTTGGTCGAAATGATTCTACGAAAAACTGATCGCTGGCAAGGGCTCGTTGAGCAATACTATCCATGCCATCCACCGGAGGACCACTCGTGATCCGCCGTATCGTTGGTACCTTTGCTTGCCTTGTTGGTGTTTCGATCGCCTATTGTACATATGCGCTTACATTTGCCGCAACAATTGAACCGACCTATCACACATTTGAGATCAGCGACGACAACGAATTTTGGCAAACTACAGCTTCTGATCATCGGCTGACCCTCAAAACGCTTTTTCCACCAAACGCTTGGCAGCTACAGCAGCCAAAAGTGATTGAAACCCGCCATGGAATTCTGCTTTTCAAAGAATACCAACGCAACGGCGATGAGTTTGTTATTAAGCCCTGCACGTATGTTATTTTTCAAGACGACGTGGATTCCACTGTAGAACTAAACGCCGATAAGGACCCAACTTCAGCCGACAATTCACAGCGGATCATTACTTTGAACGCAGTTAATGGCGCTGTCATTTCCGCTAATATTCTCAACGAATCCAATGCTGCAGATACCATTCCCACTGGCCGTTTGATCGGTGATGTATTAATCCATAGCAGAGAATCCCAACCCAATGCTAATGATGCTTTCCAAGTTGAGACTCGTAATATCCAATTCGAAAAAAACCAAATTTGGACAACCCACGACGTACATTTCCAATATGGGGATCATGAAGGTCAAGGCCGTGACCTTGTAATTAACCTCAAAGAAATAGAACCGTCGCGTATTGCAAGTGACAGTACGAATGCAGTATCACAAATTGATTCCGTTGAACTTATCGACGTAGATTATGTGCGTTTGGTGATTGACCAAAACCTCTTTGCGAAGAAAAGTCTGGCCACAAGTGAACCCAATCCAGGGCAAATGTCAGTCCATTGTCAGGGCCCTTTACGGATCGACTTTTCAAATTCACTGATAACCTTAGAAGATCAAGTCGACATGGTTATCTCACGACCTGGGCAGAGCGATGACCGTATGCAGTGCGAACGGCTAGAACTGGCCTTTTCAATGCCTAACCAAATGCCTCTGGATGCCTCCATTCCCTCGGCACTACAACCAACAAACGTCTTTACCTTTCAGAGCTTAACAGCATCTGGAAATCCGCTTTCAATAGAATCTCCCGAACAACAATTAACCATCCGCGGGCAGACCGTTTCCTTTGACATGGTTGAGGGCACGTTTTCCATTGAAGATTCCCAACAGAGTGAGGTCAACATTGGTAATCATCGATTTGAAGTGGCCAGCTTTCAATATCAAATGGACGCCGACCCTAACAAATTAGGCGCGTTTGTCGCCACGGGCGCTGGTTCATTTCATTCCGCAGAGCCCGATTCGGCCACGAATACAATCGCTGTGGTTTGGAATCGCAATTGCACCTTGGAAAAGCTCGAACATGAGCATCTATTATCATTAGAGGGACAAGCGGAGATCAGCCTTACGGGCGTTGGTACAATCACCAGCGATCGTATCCATATTTGGTTGGACGAATTGATAGAATCCCCAGATCGAGTAACCAACCAAGCCAATAAAAACAAAATTACTCCCGTTAGAATATTGGCGTCGGGAGATGTGTTGCTCGACACTGTTGAGTTACGAGCCAACACGCAGAGGGCCGAGGTTTGGCTGCGGAAAAAAACACCTGCACCGGGAAATGCTTCGACACCGCCTGCACCAAATCTACTAACAAACGACGACAATGAGGCGGAAGAAACCGGCCCTAAATATATTGTGCAGGGTGATTTGATTCAAATTCAATTAGCACAAAAGGACGGTAAACACATTTTGCAGGAAGCATTGATTAAGGACAAATTAGTGCTGCGTCAAGTTTCAAGTTCACCAGGTGGGCGGTCTCCCTTCGTATTGCATGGAACTGGTGTCAGCTTAAAAAGGGACCTCGCAGGTTTGTTTGAAATGACGCTCACGGGAAATTCCGACCGTGGCCAACCAGCGTGGATCGCCTTCGAAGAATTTCAAATCAGCGGAAATCAAATAAGTCTCAATCAACAACAGAACCTCATGTGGATCAAGGGTGCGGGTGAAATCGTGTTTAGCCCTCTCGATACCGCCACAGCAACACAAACTCGCCGCATTTCATGGCAAGAGCAAATGGCTTTTGATGGTTCGCAGATAGAGCTTTTTGGTAATGTGAAAACTAGAGGTCAATTTGCTACCGACGAGAAAACGACGTTTGACTTGACGTTGGATTGTGGTGTTCTCCGTGGTTACTTAACAAAACGAGTCAATTTTAGTTCGCTAGAAAATCAAATACCTGCCGAGTTGTACATGCTCAGTTGTGGCAATGAAGTTTCGATATCGAACCGAGTGCTCGACGCGAACAAACTGCAACAAGCGTTTCATCAGATGCAAGCAAACAATCTTAGCTTTTACCCTAAGACCGGAGAGATAAAATCTAGTGGCCGAGGCTGGATTCGTTCCACATTTAGAAATAACGGCAAGGCACTTGGTACGGCATTAGAAGCCAATGCAACGGGTGCATTACAGAGTTTATTTGTCACGTTCAAAAAAAGTGTCGCTGGAAACATAACACAACAACATTTGACGTTTAGTGGCAATGTCGAGTCGTTATTTGGCATAGTCAATAATTGGAACGTTAAGCTCGACCCCAATGCAACCGTAGGCATGGGTGCGCCCGAGATTGAATTGAACTGTGATCAGTTGTCCATCGCCAACATCTCAGCCACTGCCACTCCCTCGATCGTATTAAATGCCAGCGGTAACACTTATATTGAATCACAACAATATGTCGGCCTCGCACATCGAGTTACCTATTCGCAATCCAAGAATAATCTCGTCATGGAGGGTGGCCGCGGCGACGCCAAATTATGGATTAATCGCAATAAGTCACCAGTGCCGAATGTTGCGGCGCGTAAGATCATCTATTCCATTGAAACGGGTGCCGTCGACGTCTATGCACCCAACGTCCTCGACTCCGGACGGTAAGGCCCGGCTACAGTTTCTAATACGCGGATACCCGACAATCAAATAC
>CAWVZW010000129.1:0-7989 GCA_963934735.1 uncultured Planctomycetaceae bacterium | reverse complement strand
TGTATGTTGAAAAACCGTGTTGTCAAAATCCTTGGGAAGGTGAACAACAAATTGCCGCGGCGCGGAAAAATAACGTGTGTGTTCAGATTGGCACCCAACGTCGCAGTAGCCCCGCGATTATCGAAGGTATGGAATTCATTCACAGCGGCGGGATTGGTAAAGTACATGCGGTGAACTGTTATTACTTCAGTCAACGTGGCAGTATTGGCACCGGGAAACCAGCGGAAGTCCCAGAGCACATCGATTATGACCGCTGGCAAGGTCCCGCTCCGCGACAACCCTATGTAGATAATCGCGTACATTACAATTGGCACTGGTTCTGGCATTATGGCAATGGCGAACTTGGTAATAATGGAATTCACACCTTGGACATGGCACGTTGGGCGCTGCAAGCAGAATTCCCGACGCGAGTTACTTCGACCGGCGATCGTTATTACTTCGACGATGACCAACAAACGCCAGACACCAATACGGTTTCTTATGAATTTGGCGACCATGGGCATGTGACGTGGTTCGGTAGCAGTTGTAATCGAAATGGCGGCGGATTTGTTACCGTTTATGGCGATAAAGGCTCGGTCGAATTTCACAGTGCCGGTGGATATACGGTTAAGGACGGCAGTAACAAAGAGGTTAAGACTGCAAGTAGCGGACAGGGCCAACCGGAACATGTGGATAATCTCATCAAGAGCATCCAATCCGGAGATTCTTCTAAACTAAATGCTGAAATCGAAATTGGTCATCGCAGCACCTTGCTCTGCCATTTAGGGAACATTGCTCACCGAGTCGGACGAGTGGTCGACTGTGATGTAAAAACGGGACGCGTGCTTGGCGATAAAGAGGCTGCTGCACTCTGGAAGCGTGAATATCACGAAGGCTGGGAAGAGCGTCTTACGATTGGCTAACGGCCATAGCAGCGAGTGATCTCTATATATTTGCGGATGACAGAGAACGACTACACATCCGTGTTCTAAATTAATTCAAACGGGGGCTGGCATTCGTTGCCAGTACAAACGAAATGTCTAGTTACTTTAAGTGGTTGTTGTACGCGTTGTGCGCTTTTGGGTTTGTCACAAACAGTGGTAATGCACTGCTAGCTGCGAAGCAGCCCAATATTGTATTCTTCCTAGCGGATGATCAACGCAATGACCAACTCGGCTGCTATGGGCACCCGATAACAAAAACGCCAAATATCGATAAACTCGCCGCTACCGGCACTCGATTTACAAATGCATTTGTAACGACTTCGATTTGTGCAGCGAGCCGAGCGTCCATTTTTACAGGGCTTGTCGAACGCACTCATCACTATACCTTCGGCACTCCGCCAATCGCTCAGGACCTTGTAAAGAATAGCTACCCCGCGGTTCTCAAGGCAAACGGCTACCGTACAGGTTTTGTGGGTAAGTTTGGAGTTGGATTTGAGGGTGGAACTAACCAGGCCTTTGACTTTTTCCGTCCGATAAATCGCGGGCCTTATTTTAAAAAGCAGCCCGACGGTACGCTGCGACATACGACTCAACTAGCTGGTGACGCGGCCATTGAGTTTATTCAGAGTAGCGGCGATGCACCTTTTATGCTGTCAATCAGCTTCAATGCGACTCATGCGGAAGATAGAGACAAAGTCGATCATTTTCCTTGGCCCAAAGTTGTTGACGGCATGTACCGCGATAGCGAGATCCCTCCGCCACGCCTTTCAGACCCAGCGATCTTTGAAAGCCAACCGGAATTTCTTCGCACGAGTCTCAATCGCGAACGGTATTTCTGGCGTTGGGATACAGCCGAAAAATACGACAAAAACATACGTTCCTATTATCGTATGCTCAGCGGAATTGATCATGTGGTGGGCAGAGTGGCGGCCGCGCTGGAAAAGGAAGGCTTGGCTGAAAATACGATTGTTATATACACAGGTGATAATGGTTATTACATGGGTCAGCGAGGCTTTGCTGGAAAGTGGTCTCATTATGAAGAATCGTTGCGAGTGCCATTGATTATTCATGATCCACGCGGTGGTCTCAAACCTCAGGTGCGCGATGAAGTCGTGTTGAATATAGATCTGGCTAGTACATTTGTGGCGGCCGCTGGAATTGAATTGCCGGAACAATACCAAGGGCACGAGTTGAATTCAATTGTTGCCGGGCGTCAATTTAATGCATGGCGTCAAGATTTCTTTTGTGAACATCTGTTTCATGTGCCTGGCCGAATTCCAAAATGGGAAGGCGTTCGAGGGCAGCGTTGGGTTTACGCGAGCTATTTTGAAAACGATTTCGAGTTTTTGCATGACTTGCAGACAGATCCCGATCAACTGCGGAATCTAGCGAAGGACCCAGAGTATCAGGATCGTTTGCAGCAAATGCGAAAGCGAAACGCGATTTTGAGAGAATCCTATGGTGGGGAATATAGCCACGAGCTAATTCCAACGCTAGCTGATTTACGAGCTGCCAAAAAACCACCTGCGAAGAAACCACCTACGAAGAAACCGCCGGTTGTACCACCGCGAAAACCGAATCCACCCAAAGAGTCCGCTCAGCCAAATGTGATTTTGTTGATTTCAGACGACCAAGCGTTTACCGATTACGGGTTCATGGCGCATCCAGTAATCCAAACACCGCACCTAGACCAGCTCGCTCGAGAAAGCGCCACGTTCAAACGCGGTTATGTTCCGCAGGCACTATGTCGCAGTTCATTGGCAACGTTGATTACGGGCTTATACCCGCATCAACACCACATCGTCGGCAATGATCCAGCCCCACTAGGAGCAGGTGCAAAACCTGGTGAATATCAGGCACTACGAAATAAACTGATTGCAAATATTGATAAACATGCGACGGCCCCACAATTGTTAAGCGAGCAAGGATATTTGAGTCACCAGAGTGGTAAGTGGTGGGAAGGTCACCACAGTCGTGGTGGTTTTACACATGGAATGACCCATGGTGATCCGACGCGTGGCGGTCGACACGGCGACTTGGGGCTAAAGATTGGGCGTGACGGTTTGGCCCCCGTCAAAGAATTTATTGAAGAAGCTCAGGCAAAAGAGAAGCCGTTTTTTGTGTGGTACGCACCGTTTCTACCACACACGCCGCACAATCCGCCAAAGCGGATCTTAGATAAGTACTTAGATGGTAAACGGCCGGTGCAGCTTGCAAAGTATTACGCGATGTGTGATTGGTTCGATGAAACTTGTGGTGAGCTTCTCGGTTTTGTTGATCAACAGGGACTGCGTAAGAACACGGTGATTATTTATGTGACCGATAATGGCTGGATTCAACGCACGCCAGACATGAAACTGCCGGCAGGCTGGAGGACTCAATATGCCCCCCGTTCGAAACAGACCGCTAACGAAGGCGGTACGCGTACGCCGATAATGGTGCGCTGGCCAGGTCATGTGAAGCCTGGAATGCGGGGACAACTTGTGAGCAGTATTGATGTTGTGCCAACTATTTTAGAAATATGTGGCTCGCAGCCAACGTCGGCGATGGCTGGAAAGAATCTCGTCGCGGTGGCCCAAAACATCATTCCTGGCCATCAAGCGCTGTTCGGTGAATCCTATGCGCATGATATTATCGATTTGGATGATATTAATAAGACGTTACTATATCGCTGGGTGATCCAAGGTAACTACAAGTTATTATTGAGCTATGACGGTATCGTGAATCGTTATAAAGCAACCCACGTCGACAAAGCCGCAGGTCCGCAATTATATAACTTATTGATAGACCCACACGAGCTTGATAATTTAGCGAAAACAAACCCGGAGATCGTGAATCGCTTGACGGACGTTTTGTATAGCCATTGGGATCACCGCTAGGGGTGGATGAGCTGAGTATGTTATTCGGTTTGGTTATGTTTATCAAATCCGAAAAGGACAAGTTTTTTGTAGGGGCAGCCTGTTATCGACAAACGGCGGTAGTATGTTGCCGATTGAGATTGTTTCCTAATATCGCGTAGGCCTACCGGTCGATCTGCAAACCTATGGCTGCGATCATAGCTGCACCGATGCAAGCTTCTTCTCGGGCGGCGGCTACCTGTAGTGGTAACTGGAGTTCTAGTTCAACGCATTCACGGAGCAAAGCATTTTTCCGCAAACCGTTTCCTGCACCGACAATATGAGTCATTTCGCATCCTGTAACCTCTTTCATCATCGCATACCCGTCGCTGAACACTCGAGCCATACCTTCGAGCAATGCTCGAACAAGATGTCCCGCGGTAAAATTATCCAGTCCTACGTGCTCCCAAGAAGCTCGTAGTTCGGGGCGGCTGCGTGTGCCGGTGAACAATGGCGAGCATCGCAAGCCATCGGATCCGGCGGGAACCGCGTTAGCTAGTTCACACATTTGATTAAACAAATCGTTACTAGGGGCACTGCCGCTGAAGTCACGTAGAGTTGCCGCGAAAAATCTTTCGAGCTCCGCAAAACTACGGCCCCCACACAAACCCGCATTTACGAGCAAATAGCCACCCAATGGAAATGGTCGTACTTCTAAGTCCGGATGGTCTACGGCGGTCTCGCTGAACATAGCAACTTGTCCGCCCGTTCCGACGTTGATAAGCAATTGTGTTTTGGAATCCGTTACGGTGCCCACAAAACTCGCTTGATTATCTCCACAGGCCACGAAGACAGGAATACCCTCTGGCAAGTGCATGGTTGTAGCCCATTCTTCGCTGAGGCCACCAAGTACGTCTGTAGCTTTGCCGATCGCGGGAAAAATATCCGATGATAGCCCCAATGCGTTGATGGCGTTTAGATTCCAAGCTTGTTGATGAACATCAAAAATACCACTGCTGGCTGCACTACTCGGACTGCTGACTATTTTACTTGCAGCAAATGTCGCAGCGACATAGTCCATAATAAATGCAGCAGTGTTTTCGCCACTGGGCAAACAATCATAGTGATGCAACCAAGCGAGCGTGCATCCCATATATCCTGTTGCTAGTTGGCAGCCGTGCCGCTGCTGTGTATCGGTGCCGATAAGACCGAGGGCGAAATCGATAAATGTGTCATGGTTACCATCGAGGTCACTCGCAGACATTTCCCCACGGCGGTCTTGCCAGTTGATATAGGATGTGACGCAGTGTAGATCTTGGTCGACTAATACGACGCCATGTTGCTGCCCAGTGATTCCTAGGCCAGAGACGTCGGAGACACGGTCTCCAAGTTCTTGAGCGACGTTACGCAGACAGTCGGCAGCACGCTGCAAGATCAATACCGCATCCCATTCACTACGACCTTGAGGGTCTGTCGCTGGCTTAATGACTTGTGTTTTATTAGCAACGCTATGAAAAGCGATGGTTTGCCCGCTCTTGGCATCGAGTGCTAAGGCGGTAATGGTGGTTGTTCCTATGTCTAAACCGAGTACTACAGACATGATTGAATTGCTTACACCGCAAAAGAGCTATTTGTTAAGGGCGTGGTTGTTCGCTATTATAGAGGATAGTGGTAAGTGAGACGCGTAGCCTCGCGTCGATTTACAACTCTTCCCGAGACCCCAACAAGTATTCTCCTATGCGTATATTACAAAAACTCGTTTGGACCGCCGCATCCGCCGTCGTTGCTTGTATTAGTGTTGCTTGCGCAGCCGATGATACGGGCCTCACCTTTGAAGGTGATATTCGGCCGCTATTTCGCACATACTGTTTTGATTGTCATGGAGCGACGGAGAAACTATCAGGTGAGCTTGATTTACGGCTCGTGCATTTCATGGAGAAAGGTGGCGATTCAGGCCCAGCGATAGTTAAAGGGGATGCTGCTGGGAGTTATTTACTGCAGCGAGTAAAAGAGGGTGAGATGCCGCCCGGCGAGCATCGCGTACCTGAAGATAAGATTGCGATCTTACAGCAATGGATACAAGAGGGCGCGAAAACAGTACGCCCTGAACCCGCATCAATTGGTCCAGGCTTGGGTGTCAGTGCTGAAGAACGAGCGTATTGGGCCTTTCAAACAATTGTTCGTCCCGCCGTGCCAACGGTAAACAATGCGGATCGCGTCCGCACCCCAATTGACGCGCTGTTATTAGCCGCGATGCAACAGCATAATTTGCATTTTGCGGCGGACGCGGATCGACAAACATTAATTAGGCGGGCGGCGTTGGATTTAACAGGTTTGCCACCGACCACCAAGCAGATACAACAGTTCTTAGACGATACAGACAGTGATGCTTGGGAAAAAGCAATCGATCGCCTGCTGGCGTCCAAGCATTATGGCGAACGGTGGGGACGACATTGGCTGGATATCGCAGGCTATGCTGATTCGGAGGGATACTCCAACAGTGACCAAACACGTAAATGGGCATTCCAGTATCGGGATTGGGTAATCAACGCTTTTAACAATGACATGGCGATGGATCAATTTATTGTTTGGCAGTTGGCTGGCGATGAACTGGTTACCCCGCCCTATTCAAATATGACTAACGACGAAATCGCACGCCTAACAGCGACCGGTTTTCTGCGAATGGTCGCAGATGGTACCGGACAAGAGAACAAAGACGTTGTTCGTAATCAAGTTGTTACCGACACGATCAAAATGGTGTCGACTTCTCTATTGGGTTTGTCGGTCGGTTGTGCCCAGTGTCATGACCATCGTTATGACCCGATTTCCCAAGAGGACTACTATCGCATTCGCGCCGTGTTTGAACCTGCCTTGGATCCGAAGCAGTGGCACGTGCCCGGTGGACGCGCTATATCGTTATATACCGATGAGGATCATGCTCAAGCCGCCGAAATTGAAAAACAGGCGGCCGTGAAAGTAAAGGAACGCAGTGAGAAGCAAAGCGAGTATATGGCGGAAGTGTTAAAGCTGGAACTGGACAAAGTTGAAGAATCAAAGCGTGCTCTATTAAAGGAAGCCCATGGTTTAGCTGCTGATAAACGCACCGCAGAACATAAGAAAGCGTTAGCCGATAATCCAAATATTGCTAAGTTAAGTCCGGGGGTATTGTACCAATACAACCAAGACCACGCCGACAAACTCAAGGAGATGGACGCTGACATCGCGAAGATACGAGCGGCGAAGCCGGAGCATAAATATGTTCGAGCCGTCACAGAAAAACAACAAAAAATCAATCCAACATTGTTGTTTTATCGCGGCGATTATCGCCAGCCGCAACATGAAGTTAAGCCCGGTGGTTTGACGGTAGCGGCCGCACCAGACAGTCCGTTGCAGATTACGGATAACGATCCGAGCTTGCCCTCGTCGGGAAGGCGGTTAGCCTATGCACGGTACTTGACGAGTGGCCGCCATCCATTGGTTGCGCGTGTCCTTGTCAATCGATTCTGGATGTTACATTTTGGCAAAGGCTTGGTTTCGACGACAGGCGAATTTGGAAAACTAGGTACCAAACCGAGCAATCCCGAGCTGTTAGATTGGTTGGCGGATGAGTTTATGTCCAAGGGTTGGAGCCTCAAACATCTGCATCGCAAGATCATGACGTCGACCGTCTATCGGCAACAAGCCCGTCGTACGCCGGACGCCGATCGTGTTGATGGTTCAAATCGATATTATTCCCACTTTCCCGTTCATCGACTGGAAGCCGAGACGATTCGCGATTCAATTCTTGCCGTTAGTGGCCGATTGGATAAAACACAATTTGGACCTGCGGTAGAAGTTAGCGCGGACGCCACAGGTCAGATCGTGATTATGGGGGACTCGCAGCGACGTAGTATCTATGTACAGGTACGACGCACGCAACCAGTTGCGATCCTCAAGTCCTTTGACGCACCGGATATGGAAGTCAACTGTACCGATCGCTCACACTCGACAGTCGCGACTCAATCTCTGATGTTAATGAATAGCGAATTCATTCTGGGGTTTTCAAAAGCGTTTGCCGAACGATTGAACGAGGAAGCCGCTCAGCAAATTCCGCTGGAAGATGTGGCGGCCATCACATATCGCGCGGCGGATAGTGATATTGCGACTTTGAATCCCTGGCGGTATGGGTATGGAGCGATTGATGAAACGGAAGAAGATAAAATCCCAATGGTTACATTTACGGACTTCCC
>CAWVZW010000128.1:0-8410 GCA_963934735.1 uncultured Planctomycetaceae bacterium | reverse complement strand
GCGACAAAAGAACTATCGCATAGCGGTGTGACACGTTTGGTCACTGGGAAAAATAAAAATATAAAAAAGACAAAATAAGTTTAGAGAAGCGTTGATTAGCCCATGGTTAATTTATTAGAGGGCAGCACAATGCATCGCGTGATGGCAACGTGTTTTTTCATGTAAAACCAAACCCACAAGATAGACAAGGAGGTTGTGGATAGAAGTGATTGCAATGTTAGCCTACAATTGTTGTTTATTGTTTCCCACAACCCACACAACAATGCCACAGAACGCAGCACAATGAAGACTGATGAAATCCGCGAAAAATACCTTAGTTTCTATGAGTCCAAAGGGCACACTCGATGTGCTAGTGATGTATTAGTACCGACGTGGGATCCCTCGGTCTTATTCACTCCGGCCGGAATGAATCCGTTTAAGGATCATTTCTTAGGAAAGGTAAAATTAGAATTCAAACGGGCAACAAGTAGTCAGAAATGTTTGCGTACCGGAGACATTGAAAATGTTGGTCGCACATCCTATCACCATACGTTTTTTGAAATGTTGGGTAATTTCAGCTTCGGCGACTATTTCAAACGCGAAGCAATTACATGGGCTTGGGAGTTTCTCACGGCCCAACAGTGGCTTGGCTTAGACCCCGGTCGGCTGAATGTAACGGTTTATCAAGACGACCAAGAAGCGGCGAATATTTGGCAAACAGAAATCGGTTTATCTACGAGCCGTATTACATTTATGGGCGAGGATGATAATTTCTGGCCAGCGGGCGCACCTTCAAGCGGTCCTGACGGTGTGTGTGGCCCCTGCTCGGAAATTTTCTACTTGGATGAAAAAGGCGAAGAAGTTGAAATCTGGAACTTAGTGTTCACTCAATTCAACCGCGTTGGCGATCCCCCGGACAATTTGCGACCGCTTCCGAGCAAAAATATTGATACAGGCATGGGGCTTGAGCGGATCGCGGCAGTGATGCAGGGTGTTGACACGAATTACCACATTGATAGTTTACGTCCTATTGTGGAAGCGGCGGGAGAGATTTGTTCAGCCGACTATGATCCAGATTCTCAAACCGGTCGCCGCTTGCGGCGTATATGTGACCATGTTCGAGCATGCACATTTGCAATTCACGAAAATGTTTATCCGGGCCCCAACAAAGAAAAATATGTTATCCGCAGGTTGCTGCGTCGAGCTGTGCTTGATGGTCACCAACTTGGATTGAGTGATCCATTTCTGTATCAACTTGTGCCAAACGTGATCGAGCAAATGCAAGCGGCATATCCTGAACTAACGGAAACGGCCGATCGTGTACAAAGTGTGATTAAGCAAGAAGAAGCGACATTCTTGACAACCTTGGATGCAGGCTTGGAGCGTATTCATAGTGTATTTACAGCCATGAAGGATCAGGGCAAGGTGATTGTCGACGGAAATGTTGCTGCTGAGTTATATCAAACGTACGGTGTTCCCCCAGAATTAACTGAGTCCATAGGCAGCGAAGAATCCTTTACCTTCGACTGGGATGGCTTTCGAGAGGCGATGTTACAGCATGGTGTCGAATCGGGCAAAGCACAGTTTGAGTTGTTCAAAACGGGACCGATTGAGAGCTTGAAGCGGTCTCTTAAAGAGACGGAGTTCCTCGGGTATGACGAAGACCAAACAGCGGCAACGATTAAGGGCCTGATTTTCACGAGCTCAGATAGCGAGGATCAACTAGCTGACAGAGTTGAGCCTGTGCAGGGACAGCGTTTGATTGTGGTGACGGATCGTTCGACCTTTTATGGTGAGTCAGGTGGCCAAGTCGGTGATGCTGGACGCATTGAAAATGAACAGGGTTTGTTTATCGTCGAAGATACTCAAAAGGATGCGGCTCTATTGCTGCATTATGGATATTTAGAATCTGGGTGTTTGACCGCCGGCGATAAGGTCACGATGGTATTTGATGGGGAGCAACGTCAGGCAATCCGTCGAGCACACTCGGCAACTCATATTCTGCACCACGCATTGCAAACGAACCTTGGAACCCATGCTCAACAACAAGGCTCAAAAGTTGAGATGGATTGGTTGCGTTTTGACTTTACGAATATGGAAGCTGTTGCCGACGACGTGTTATTGAAAATTGAGTTGGATGTGAACGAGTTGGTGAAAGCGCAGGAGTCGATTCAATGGGAAGTATTGCCGCTAGCCGATGCACGTTCCCAAGGTGCAATGATGTTGTTTGGTGAGAAGTATCCCGACCCAGTGCGGATGGTTACGATGGGAGAATTCTCGCGTGAATTGTGTGGCGGTACACACTTATCCAATACAGGGGATGTTTTGCAGTTGGAAATTATTTCCGAAGAAGCTGTATCCGCTGGCACGCGGCGCATCACGGCATTGACGGGCGAACGTTGTCAGAAACATCATGTAGAAATGACACAACTGTATCAACAGCTAATAGGGTTGTTGAGCCCAGACGGCGACAAAGCCGGCAGCGATGGATTGCTGGAGTGTATCGAGGCATTGGCCTTACGGGTACGGGCGTTGAAGAAACAGTTATCCGGCGGTGGAGCGGCGGCGGACCAAACGGATTCGCCGACTGAGGGTGCAACAACTACTGTGGAGTTAAACTACCAGCAGCTGCGGAGTGCATTACGACACGGCGCTCGATTGTTGAATGTCGCTGTGGCTGATTTGATGGCGCGTGTCGAGGCAATGTTGCAGGAGTGTGATCGTTTAACGCAAGAGATTGCTCAACAGGCGACAAATGAGGATCTTTCAGCCGACAGTTTGCTGCAACAAGGTGAAGAAATCGGCGGCGCCATGGTTGTGGTAGCTGACATTGGTGGCGCTAATCCTAATCTGATGCGACAATTGATTGATCAGATCCGCAAGAAAACCGAGCGTTCGGCAATTATGCTACTCGGCGCCCAGGGTGATTCCAAAGTTGTATTAGTCGCTGGAGTTAGCCGAGAATTGGTAGCTCAAGGAATCAATGCTGGCGATTGGGTGCGTGAAGTTGCTCCCGTTGTAGGTGGCGGAGGTGGTGGTAAACCAGATATGGCTCAAGCAGGAGGCAAAGATCCTTCGCAAATTGGAGCTGCGGTCGAAAAAGCGTCTCAGGTATTGCAAGAGATGCTCGCTGACCAATAGCTGTAGGTTTGGCACGTCGATTAACAAAGAAAACGGGCACGCTCGCCCGTGTTAGCAGAGAGTGCCCGTTTTGATTCGTGAGACTGTCGGTGCTTATAGCAATCCGTTTAGTACGGCCATTGCAGCATCGTAGTCAGGTTCATCAGTTACTTCGGTGACGGTTTGAGCGTATTGCACAACACCATCAGCATCGAGAACAAAAACGCCTCGAGCAAGTAACTTGATTTCTTCGATCAACATTCCCCAGTTGTTACCAAACGTACGGTCTTGGTAGTCGCTTACTGTGCGGACGTTTTCGATGTTTTCATCTCCACAGAAACGGCCTTGAGCGAACGGCAGGTCCAGTGATATTGTGACAGCATTGATTTGATCGCCTAGACCAGCAACGGCTGTATTAAACTGCTTGGTCTGAATCTGGCAGACAGGGGTGTCAAGGGAAGGCACGACACTGAGAAGCGTTGGTTTGCCGAGCAAGCACTCTTTGGTCATGGCTTGGAGTCCATCGTCATAGTAGTGCATGGTAAAGTCAGGAGCGGGTTGACCAACGGTGACAGCTTCGCCTGCTAACGTAAGTGGGGTTCCTTTAAATGTAACTGCTTCGGGGCGCGACATAATAAATTCCTTATGGCTCTACGTTGCTCATAGGTTTCTAGAAGCAACATTTAATTGTTTAATTCATCAGAGCCTAGTATCTAATAGCGCAAGGATTTGCACAAGAAGGGGTATACCGAACGGACGCGCGTAAAACGCGGCACTTAAAACCACGGGGGTTTTTCGCCAACGGCAGGCATCTCGATGACTTTAGCACTATGAATCCCCGGATGTGATTCGAGATCCTGACTCACTTCTGCTGGGGGAATACTGTCGAGATTTAGCACGCCAATCGCTTTGCCGCCAGGATGGTCGCTGATGGCCCGCCCGACTGACATTTGTGCGATGTTGATTTCATGTTTGCCCAGCGAGGAACCCATCAGGCCAATAATACCGGGGACATCGTTATGAATAAACACGAGCATATTGCCGTCGAGGTAGGATTCTAATCGCATGCCGTCGATTTGAATCAAACGCGGCATGTGGTTGCCAAAGACAGTACCACCCGCCGTGTAAGATTGTTTGTCGGTTTCAATAGTCGCTGTAATCGACGAGCGAAATGCACTCATCTCACTCGTGATATTTTCCTTGAGTTCGATACCGCGTTCTTGCAGTAGAACTTGGGCGTTAACAATGTTGACGTTGGTGTCCAATGCGCGTTGCAATAGCCCTGCGCAGAGTGAGGCAGTCAGTAGTTTAGTATCTTCCTGGCTTACCTCGCCACGATATTCGATGGTGAGTTTTTTGACATTGCCCTGATGCCATTGAGCGAGGAATATTCCCATGCGATAGGCGAGGTCGAGGTAGCCCGACAGTGCCTCCAGCGTTGCGGGGTCGATTGCGGCCATGTTCACGGCGTGCCGAATGACACCGGTAGTCAGGTAATTGATGGCAAGATTAACGGCTTCAACGGCAACTTGTGTTTGTGCTTCTTCCGTGTTTGCACCGAGGTGTGGCGTACATAGGACGCCTGCTTTTTGAAACAAGGGACTGTCAGTACAGGGTTCTGTTTCAAAGACGTCGAGTGCGACTCCGGCGAGTGTGCCATCATCGATGCCAGTCGCTAGAGCGGACTCGTCGTAGATGCCACCACGAGCACAGTTTATTAGCCGTGCTCCTGGTTTGATGATCTTGAGTTCTTCATGGCCGATGAGCCCGGTGGTTTCTGGGGTCAATGGAGTATGGACCGTTAAGTAGTCAACACGTGGCAACATGTCATGCACTGTATCGCAAAGCTCGATACCAATTTTGGCGGCTTGTTCGCTCGTTAGAAATGGATCACACCCAATCAATTCCATCTGGAATGCTTTGGCACGTTTGGCCACTTCGATGCCGATACGACCAAGGCCGACAATACCGAGGACCTTATCAGCGAGTTGCGTACCTATGTACTTTTTACGATCCCATTTTCCGACTTGCAGGCTTTGAAAGGCCGGCGCAACGTTTCTCGAAAGAGCCAGTAGCAACGTCAATGTGTGTTCGGCCGTGCTAAATGTGTTCCCAGTCGGAGTGTTCATGACAATGATACCCTGTCGAGTGGCAGCAGCCTTGTCGATGTTGTCTGTTCCGACGCCGGCTCGCACAATTACTTTGAGTCGTACATTGCCGATCAACGATTCTTCGCTCAATGTTACTCCGCTGCGGCAAATCGCTCCGTCAGCATCGAGCAAGGCATTGCGTAAATCGTCACCCGTGAGACCTGTGCAGACTTCATATTCGATGTCGGCATGTTGCTCTAATATGGCAAGGCCCTGTTGGGCGATGGTGTCGAGTATGATAATTTTTGGCATGGTGTTAGTCTTGTTGTCGATGTGCGTTGAACCTGAAGTGGTTTTTGCGTTTTCCGCGACTCGTGTCGTGTCACGCGGGAGAGTTTCTAACGCGAGCAGCTATTTTGAGTATAAAAGGAATTCATGAAATCACGAAGGGCTAATACTCCCTCATGTGGCATGGAATTATAGATCGAGGCACGAATTCCGCCAACGCTGCGGTGACCCTGTAAACTGATTAAGCCCTGCTCGTTGGCTTGTTTTAGAAATAAATCGGTAAGTTCCTGACTCGGCAAGCGAAACGTTACGTTCATCAGCGAGCGGTTTGCGGGGGCTGCATGTCCGCAGTACATGTCCGGTAGGCGATCAATGGTCGCATAGAGTAGCTCCGCTTTTTCGCGATTGATTTGGTTCATGTTTTCAAGGCCACCGATATCGTTGAGCAACCACTGGCACACGAGGTCGACCATATAAATCGCAAATGTGGGTGGCGTGTTGTACATTGAATTAGCGTCGGCATGATGACGATAATTTAGATAGCTGGGGCATTCGTTGATCGTGGGGTGTATCAGATCCTTGCGGATAACGACAATCGTTACGCCGGCTAAGCCTGCATTCTTTTGGGCACAGGCGTAAATCATTCCATATTTATTTAGGTCGATAGGGCGACTGAGAAAATCTGACGACGCGTCACAAATTGAGGGCACCGTCGTGAAATTCAATTCGTCTTGGAACTGAACGCCTTGAATAGTTTCGTTGGAAGTGTAGTAGACGTAAGCGGCGTCACTTGTGACGAGTGACTGTAAGTCTGTTTGGTCCGGTAAATCGCTGTAGCCGTTTTCCTTTCCAGACCAAATCACTTCAGTCGCGTGGCAGTTAGCGGCTTCTTGGTGCGCCTTGTCACTCCAAGTTCCAGTGACAATATAGTTTGCTCGGTCTGTGTCAGATTGGAGAAGGTTGATCGGGACCATCGAAAACTGTAATCGGGAGCCGCCCTGTAAAAAAAGCACTTCGAAATCGTCATTGGCTCCAATTAGCTGGCGGATTCCATCTCGAGCGGAGTCTAGCACGTCGATAAAGGCGGAACTGCGATGACTGATTTCAAGGATGCTTGCTCCACAACCGCGAAAGTTAAGCATCTCCTGTTGAGCTTGCTCAAGGGCGGGCAATGGTAACCCGGCAGGGCCAGCGCTGAAATTAAAGGTGCGATCGTGATTGGACATTAGTTAGGGCAAGCATGCGTGGAAAAAAGAAGGTTCTACGTTGCGATTTTAGAGGCAGATAGGGATTCTGTACACACCTGAAAAGGGGGCACGCGAGTGCCGTCGGTTTACCTATGAAAATTGACAGCTCTCGGGCTGCCGACACTACCTTTTATTATGGGCTAGTAGTGTTTGAATGTGCCTATTAATAGCGTCCGCGGGAGACGTTTTCGTTTGCCATACGAGTGTTGGCGGATTCGGTAGAGCTGTTTCTGAGTTGTTGGTTCAATGATGCGATTCGTGTCGCGAGTTCCGTTTGGTGGTTGTCTAAGATGTAGGACCGTTGATACTGAGCTAACGCGAGTTCGGTGTTACCTTGGGAATCGTTAAGAGCGGCCAGCGCTTTCCATGCTCGCGGGTGATTGCGGTCGATGGAACATGCTTGTTCAAGGTGCTTTCTGGCAGCCTGTGCGTCGCCGGACTCCTGGAATAGACGCGCTAGTTCCACTTCTGGATCTGCTAGGTGTGGTCGGTCTTTACCCCAATTTGCCAGCAAGTCAAATGCTGCTTGTTGGCGATTGGTTTGAGTTAATAAGACGGCGAGTCCTCGGTGACAATCGCTGTGATCGGTGTCGAGGTCCAAGCAACGATTGTAGAGGGCTTCGGATTCTTGGAGGAAGCCACTGTCGCGATTTTTTGTACCCATGCGATGGTAGACGGAAGCGAGATTGTAATAGGCATCGGCATTGGTTTCGTCCGTACCCAGTGCATATTGGAATCGCTCAATTGCCGCCGGATAATTTCCCGTCTGGAATAATTCGACTCCCTGTTCGTTCCAACCATTTGCTGTCAAACCGCAACCGATTTGCAAGCTGATACTTGATAGAAATAGGATGGTTGCGACGTGCTGGATCAATCGACCGTATTGATGACGAAGGTTGTTGGATAATTGAGACATAATCTTCCCCGCTTGAAAAACGAATTGCGCTAAGAAGATTAGCGATTCGACGTCTTGCGGGCAAGATTAATTATCTTGAGTAGTAGCTTAAATGGCAGTTTTAGAGTATCCCAGGCTGCGAACGACTTCTAGGATTTCGCTGCATGTTGGAAAATTACGACCACTACTGCGTTTGTAGGCTTCATAGGCCATCATGAATTCACGTTCTTCGCTGGAGTAGTCACGCTCGCATGTTGTTGGATCGATGTTACGCCGCCGCGATGTCTTTTCCATGGGGTCTGCTGAGTTATTCATCTTCTTCTCTCCCTAAACTTTGATTGTGGTCTTGGTGTTCGATTGGATTTGCGTTTTGATTCGAGTGAGACAACGTTGAAGTTGTAGCACACTTGAGACACTGTAAAGATTCCACATCTTTGCCGGTCAGGCAGGAGAGATAAGAGAGAAAAGATATAACGATTAGGAAAACTGGTGGGTTTTGCAAAAGTTTACGGATTACGGGATATTTACGGTTATAGGGAGTAGTCGCTTAGGACGACAAATAAACTTGTAGCCGTAAACAATTACAACATGCATGGATAGAGTTTGGCCATACTTTTTTAGGCCAGGCCAGCATTAAGAGCGGTTGAAGTATTTTCGCAGCATATCTTCGGCAGCCTGTTTGGAGTCGTCCGAGCTTTCGGCTTCCGGTGGGCGTTTAGGGAGTTTGATCGCTTTGCGTTTCCCCCCCGTTACCTGAGTATCTTCTTCTTCTTCTTCTTCTTCTTCTTCTT
>CAWVZW010000127.1:0-8508 GCA_963934735.1 uncultured Planctomycetaceae bacterium | reverse complement strand
ACTAGAAATAACCTTCCTTCTTCTTATCTTCCATATTGCCTTCTTCGTCATTGTCGATCACTCGACCTTGACGTTCCGATGTCGTTGCTAACAACATTTCCTGAATGATTTCTGGCAACGTTTTGGCACTAGATTCAACTGCTCCAGTTAACGGATAACATCCCAATGTCCGGAATCGAACCTCTTTCATCATTGGTTCTTCACCTGGTTTCAGTTCAAGTCGTTCATCATCTACAAGCACCAAAATACCGCCGCGTTCCACGACAGGGCGAACTGCGGAATAATATAAAGGCACAATTGGAATCTGTTCGAGGTGAATGTATTGCCAAATGTCTAACTCGGTCCAGTTCGACAAGGGAAAGACGCGAATGCTTTCCCCTTTGTTGACGCGCGAATTATATATATTCCACAACTCCGGTCGTTGGTTCTTGGGATCCCAACGATGGTTCTCGTCGCGGAAGGAAAAGACGCGTTCTTTGGCTCGTGATTTTTCTTCATCTCGCCGCGCTCCACCAAACGCTGCATCAAATTCGTGTTTATCGAGCGCCTGTTTGAGCCCTTCGGTCTTCATCACCGTCGTGTGTTTGCCGCTATGCTTGAGCGGGTCGATGCCCAAGGCCGCACCCTCTTCATTGATGTGTACGATGACTTCCAACCCTAGTTCCTTGCGGGCATAATTCTCGCGAAATTCAATCATCTCGCGGAACTTCCAAGTCGTATCCACGTGCATCAGCGGGAAAGGTGGTTTAGCCGGATAAAAGGCTTTCATGGCCAGATGAACCATCACCGATGAGTCTTTTCCTACGGAATAAAGCATCACAGGATTTGAAAATTCAGCCGCTACTTCACGGATAATATGAATGCTCTCCGCCTCAAGCTCTTTTAAATGGGTAAGGTTGTATCCGCTCATCTATTTATCGTCTAAGTGTGGAATTGTCGATTGAAATTCGAGTATAAGTCAACGCCTAGGTTTCGTCTATGCGCAGAACTGCCGCTGAGAGAACACGTAGGGTTCAATTCCAACCAGAGTGACCACTTGTAACGGAATTGACGATTCTGTAGGCCAATCGCGTTGCCAATGCTACCTTAGCTCGCGTGCGGTGGCTCGGCTTTATGAGATGACCACATTTTCAAAATTACACTTTCAGAATCCGTACCAATCATCGGATACGATTTCAGTTTCCGTAATTCAACATCTTGTAACGTGCCGCGGTGACGAGCAGCTTTGCGTTCCTCCGTCCAAGCAGGACCCTTGATGGCTAACAGTTGGCCAAACAAGTGCCAATATGGAGCGAGCCATAATCCCATCTTCCACAGTGGTCCCACCGCACGGCAAACTATAACATCGTAGTTGAGATCGTTCAGAAGGTCTTCAACACGCGCGTTGATCACAGGTACAGGCAGACTCAATTTGGTGATCATGTCATCTAAGACGACTGTTTTTTTGGAAACCGATTCACATAAACTAACTTGCAAATCTGGCCGGATAATGGAAAGCGGAATCCCCGGAACGCCACCACCGCTGCCAAAGTCCAAAACTTCCATGCCAGTCTCGATTAAGTCGGCGAGTTGAATCGTATCGAGAATATCACGAGACACGAAGCGATCAAAATCGGTGTGCCGAGTCAAGTTAAGCTTTTCATTCCAATCCCACAACAACTGGCAATAATCCTTGAGCATTTCGACCTGATATGGCTCTAATGCAATACCGTGTTTAGCAAGCGCTTCCTCTAATGTCGCAGAGACTGGCTCTGCTGGGGTCGGGACACCTTGCTCTAAGTGAGGATCCTCTGTATCGACCTCGGAGTTTAATTCTGACTGTGGTTCGTTCACGTTCTCTTTGCCATTCACCGTTAGAAGTTTTGATTAAGTAGAGTCGGCTCTTTGAAGTTTTGCATCCACTCGTTTCCTTACTGACATGGAATTTTCCAGTGGTGTCATGCATTGTGAACCCTGTTTGTATTGTTGGCTATGTCCTAAACGTCCAGACAGCAATAAAAGGGTCGCAATAAAAAAGGGTGTGGCCATCACCATGACGGTCACACCCTAGCTGTATATCATCGGTTACCGATTACAGTGCGTTACTGGCTACACTACAAATCCAATGTTTAGGCTTGCTTACAGGTTTTGATAATCGCTGCGGCGACCTTGTAGGGATCCGCGTTCGATGCTGGACGGCGATCTTCAAGTCGACCTTTCCAACCATCATCGATCGTTCCCACAGGAATACGAATGGAAGCGCCACGATCAGAAACACCATAACTAAATTGATCGATAGCCTGTGTTTCGTGAGCTCCGGTAAGACGTTGATCATTATCAGCACCGTAGACACTAATATGACGATCAATCTCACCACTAAATGCTTCACAGATTTTGGTAAAGATTGCTTCGTCACCAGAATCACGCATAGCCGAGTTGGAGAAATTAGCGTGCATACCCGAACCATTCCAGTCCGTATCGCCAAGTGGCTTAGGATGCAAGTTAATGGCGTAACCGTATTTTTCACCAATTCGTTCAAGCAAGTAACGAGCAACCCAGATCTCATCTCCAGACCGCTTCGCGCCTTTAGCAAAAACTTGGTATTCCCACTGCCCGGCAGCAACTTCAGCATTGATGCCTTCAACGTTGATACCGGCATCAAGACACGTATCTAAGTGTTCTTCGACACAGTCGCGGCCAAACGTATTGTTGGCACCAACACTACAATAGAATGGACCCTGAGCTCGAGGGAAACCGCCTGTTGGAAAGCCCGGTGGCAAGTCTGTCATGACGTCCCACAAGAAATATTCCTGTTCAAAGCCGAACCAATAATCGTCATCGTCTTCTTCAATCGTTGCACGACCATTGGATACATGCGCAGACCCGTCTGCATTGAGGACTTCTGTCATGACCAAGAATGCGTCATGACGACCTGGGTCAGGGAAGATTGCGACTGGTTTCAATAAACAATCTGAATCAGAGCCATCAGCTTGTTCAGTAGAACTACCGTCAAATGACCAAACTGGGCATTCTTCGAGTGTACCACCGAAGTTAATTCTAATTTGTGTTTTTGATCGAAGACTCTGAGTCGGTTCATAACCATCGAGCCAAATGTATTCAAGTTTTGACATAATTGCGTTTCACGCTCCCAAAAAATATTTCCCGCGATTCAGGTACCTGTCTTTTTTGCCCCTGAATGGCAATGTTACTGTGATTCCAGATCTAGTTCTAGAAAATGACTAGAACTTTTTATAACCCATTTTTTTTTAAATGTCACCCATAGATAGAAAGTGAAATCAAAAAAACAGAGTCGCCGGCCACGGGCATTCGCATTCATGCGCGACCCCATGCGCGACCCCATTCGCGTTCATTCGCGTTCATTCGCGTTCATTCGGGGCCATTCGCGGCCCCATTCGCGTTCATCAGCCCACTCTAGCGAGCAGCAATTTGACGACGGCCTTTTACAATTTCAATGCCCGCAAAGAGAATCGGGTCAGCTTGAGATAATGGCAGAGTTCCATCTTCCAGTGGTTTGGCAATCATCTGCACATCCACGTCTGGTGTAACGCCACGTCCACTGATTTGGTGACCGTCGGGAGAATAGAATCGAGCGGTTGTTAAACGCAGTCCACAGTTGTACGAAGCCAATGGAAAAATCCCTTGCACACTGCCCTTGCCGTAGGTGCAATGCCCGACAATCGCACCACGTTTATGGTCTTTGATTGCCCCGGCGAATATTTCACTAGCACTAGCCGATCTCGCATTGATCAACACCACCAAGGGTTCACTACAAGTACCACTTTGGTGCGCTTGGTAATCGACTTCTTCATTCACGCTGCGGCCACGCGTTGAAACAATCGTTCCCGAACGAATGAACATATCGGCAATTTCAACTGCACTTTTGACCAAACCACCGGGGTTACCCCGCAAATCGAGCACTAATCGTTGCATGCCATCTTGACGTAATTGCCACAACGCACTGTTTAGCTCGCGGGCTGTGTTTTTTTGGAAGCTAACGATCCGCAAATAGCCTACTTTGGAATGTTGATCAATGATTCTGGCGTCTACCACGCTCGTAACTTGTACTTGGCGTCGAGTCAGTGTCATCCGACGAGCTGACCCAGAGGCTGAAACGACAACGATTTCTACTTCAGTTCCACGCAAACCCTTGAGCAAATCTGCAGCTCGAACCGCATCGACTGTCGGAATCATGTTTCGATCTACTTCAATTATTTTGTCACCGGACTTGAGTCCGGCATCTGCCGCCGGGCCCTTAGGAATCACTCGTTCCACTAAAAGATGGGTTCCTTGAATTCGCAATTCAATCCCCAATCCAACAAACTTGCCATCGATTTGAGAAAACATATCATCGAGTTGAGTGCTTGTTAGATACGAAGAATATCGATCCAAGGCTATAATCGTCCCAGAAAGCAATTCCAACATTACCGCTTGCTGTGATACCTTCAATGTGCGTTCAGCTATCTGACTTACCCTGATCGCTGACTGCAATACATCACGACCGTTTCGACAAACTCGACTTGCAAGGATTTGAGCGACTTCATCACGATATTGTTGCAAGTCGCCGTCGTTGCCAGTGAGCCCATGGTGTCCACGAAATAATTCGTCGTGCAGCGCTACTTCAATTTGGTCGATTCCTGATTTTAAGATTTGTTGCCAATTCAATTCCGCAAAATAGTAAGTTTCAATTTTCCCTAGCACTTCTCGATAAACCGCTTGGCTCGCCGTCACCTCCATCTGCTTGATGGAATACAAGTAGCTAGCATCATGATAACGACGAGCGATATCAACGTGGGATCGGCTTATTTGAAAACGAGCCGCGATGGTCGACTGCTGGGGGTAGTTGCGGGCTGCACGTTCATACAACTTCAATGCCGCTCGCCAATTATTCGACGCTTCAAGCTTTGCCCCTTGGTTTTGAATTGCATTGATCTCAGCCTGAGCGTTTGCGGTAGCTCCGGAATTTGCAGGTAACTCTTGACTCAAGGTTGTTGTAACAGTAGTTACAACAATGCTGAGCGTAATTAGTAGTGAGAAAGAGAGTCGAGAAGCAAATCTCATAAAGGCAATGACCGAGTGGAGCAACGAGGAGGGGAATGACAAAACACATGACGTGCTTTATCGCTGCTCAAGAATAGGTCACCAAACGTACAGAGGTCGTCTTTAAGGCTTTAAAACAAGCAATAAACAACCGTCAGAATCGATAACACCCGATGCCGATAAGCTAATCAGCATACCTGTAGCGAATATACGGATAGATAATGGACAGACTCTCGCAAGGCGTCCAATTGGCGAACCAACGTTCGCATTCGCTATATCAATTCGGCGATCGGTGGGCGCTGGTCTAACAAGAACTGTGGACGGCCATTCGGGTCATGCATTTGAACGCGTTGTGAATCAATCCCCATGTTGTGGTACAACGTCGCCAGCACTTCTTGTAAATGAACAGGACGATCCTGAGCGAACTCGGCATTTTTGCTTGTCGTACCAACGGCTTGTCCAAGTCGCATACCACCACCGGCTAAGAATACCTGTGATAAACGCGTCCAATGATCACGTCCAGCTTTGCTATTTACGCGTGGCGTCCTTCCAAATTCACCCCACACAACGACCGTGACATCTTGATCCATACCCCGCAGCGACAAATCCTCTAAAAGTGCGCTCAAGGCCTGATCGAGTTGCGGTAGCAGTTTTTTCAAGCTTACAAAATTATTACTGTGTGTATCCCAGCCACCCCATTGCATCGTAACCACACGTGAACCGGCTTCAATTAAACGCCGTGCAAGTAACAAATTCTTGCCTGGGCCGTTTCCATATCGCTCGACAATAGCTGGGTCTTCTAATTTGACATCTAACGCATCTGCCACGGAACCAGAAGTAACCAGTGCAGCCGCCTGTTGCGTGTATGCATCCAATGCTTCAAGTTGGCCAGAGGAATCAATGTCACGACGTATCGTATCGAGCGAACCAAGTAAGGTCCGTCGATCCGTCAATCGGTCTTCTGTTATAGACCGCAATTTGAGATCATTGCCGCTTGGTTTGTAGGGTCGATAAACTGGTCCTAAGTAACCTGGCTTTCCAGCCATATACGAAATAAAAGGTGGAGCACCGTTCTCAGTTGGACCCTGCAGTTTGGCAACAACACTGCCCATATAGGGTCGGCCGCCGATGTTGCTCAATGACTTTTGATCAAAACCGGTAGAAGTATGGTTTGCACTATGAGAACTAATCATGCCAACCAGCGAACGGACGACCGCAAATTTATCTGCCATTCGTGATAACAATGGTAAATGTTCACAGATGTCCAGCCCAGGCACGTTTGTCTTGATGGGATTAAACTCGCCGCGAAATTCACTCGGCGCATCGGGCTTGAGGTCGAACATATCCTGATGCGAGGGCCCACCTCCCAAATGCAGATGAATCAATGCCTTATGGCTACTTCCCGTTTGCTGCCTTGCCTCTGCTTGTAATAAAGCCGGAAGACTTAGGGCACCAATCCCGCCACCTATGGATAAAAAGTTGCGGCGGTCAATTACGTTTCGAGATGAACCCAATTGCTTGTTGTAGATTGTAAACATTCAACACTCCGACAGAAAAACGGTACATTGCCAATCACGGTTTCCAACTTTAGTATCGGAATTATACATAAATGGAATATTGGAAATCAATCGAATACCAATTTTTTGACAAGCTGGGTAAGCATTTTTTCGTTTTCCCCCTGCGGCAGAGGGGTACAGACTACGCCTTATTGCCGATTCTATTTGACGGTGGGCAACCACAGACCAACCGACTTGGCCACCGTGTCAGTCACCAGCTCAGCGTCCGGACCCGCCGACCACTTGCCGGCAGAGGTCGAGGATGATCCGCGTCGTCGTAGCCTCATCAGAACTATAACTGTCACCAAAATATAATTCTCTCAAACCAGAAAGCTGACCAAGCCCGAGAGGCAGTGCTTCGATTGTTGTTGGAAGCACAAGTTTTTCTAACGACTTCAGTTGGCTGATTGTCTTGGGAAGCTTCTTAATGCTAGTTGAAGAGATATCCAAGGTTTCTAGGTGTGACAACTGTCCGATCGAGTCCGGGAGAGCCTCGAGAGGATTACCACTTAGTTTCAATTCCTTGAGAGACCGCAGCGTACCAATCTCCTCCGGAATTGAGCCGATTGAGCAGTCATGCAGGCAAAGTGACGCAAGACTATCAAGGCCAGAGAGAGAAAGTTCGCGGAGTTGCCCGCAGGACGAAATGTAGACAAGTTCCAGTGCCGACAGGTTCTCAAGCTCAAGCGTCGTGATAGGGTTTGACCATAGTTCTATAGTCTTGAGTTGGCTCAAATCGGCCAGACGTATTTCCGAGAGGTTGCCGGTGGTGGATTCAAAGCTGGTGATTAATTGGTTGCGCGAGTCTCCTAGGAACTCAGTAAGGGTCGTTGATGAAACCCAACCTCCGATCCTCAGTTCCGTCGGTCTGGTATCTTCCCCAATCAGGCCGATCAATGTCCAGAACTGGTCGCGGATGGACTCGTTTTCCGTTCCCGCCACGATTTTCGCTACCGACTCAACGATGTCGACTGAATCCGTCTTGAGGAGCCGTTCGATTAAGCCACTTGTCTCGAAAACGGCACGATAATCGTCGGGCAATGCAATCTGTTCGAGAACCATCATCGCCATGGTGACATTTTCCGGATCCCTCGAACGGAGAAGCTTGCGGACGCGGGCCAGGCGTTTGCGGTCCAGTGTGCCTGACGAAACCGTCGCCTTCTTTCGCCTAGCACGTTGGTCCTTCCTAGCCGTGACCATCTCGGTAACCTGCTGTTCCGTCAAAGTCGAGAGCAGATTCTTGAGGTACGGCTTGGGGCGGAATCGCACATTCAAACTCACCGTTTCCGATGGCGTTTCATCGTTGGTGACCAGGAAGGTCCCCAATTGCTGGATGGTGATTTTACCGTTTGAAATTAACAAGTCGCAGATCAACCGCTGCATTTCATTGGAAATATCTTTAGCGAATTTCGGTGTCATAGTGGTGACGATGTCTGTTGAAAGGTCCCTTGTATAATAACTAGAAAATTCGGAGACCTCTTTCATCAAGCTAGGGATCTTTCCTGTTGGTGTCTCCTTGATCAGCCTAGCGAGTTTTGGGACGGGCCTAAACGAGATGTGGACTCCCGTTCCGGTCTCCGAACTGTCTTCATCAAGCACGGAGAACGTACCGAACATTGACAAGGTCAACCGTTTTTCAATTGCCAGTTTGCGGGCGGCAGTGTTCAGGATTAACTGAACCGTATCCTTGCACATGGATTGACTTATTCCACCGTTTTTCCAGTAGCCCTCGCCATCAGGGGCGGGGGTGTGATCATAATACGCATTGCGAGCCGCGTTGATATTACTGGCAACCTGAGAAATAAGTTTTGATAGTGACATGGTTTACCTCATAACTGGTAACATGATTCAGAACTCGCTCCTGCGATAGAGGGGCAAGCTATACGTCTACAGACTTCCGAGCTATTGCCGATTC
>CAWVZW010000126.1:0-8613 GCA_963934735.1 uncultured Planctomycetaceae bacterium | reverse complement strand
AGGCGGTCAACAAAACCGAACATACCAAGACAGCAATGGATGCAATCCGTACTCCTTGGTGTCGGTTGTTGTGAAACTGTTTCATTTCTCTGTATCCAATCATTCTTTCTGTGTTCGCATTTGATTCCGCATGCATTCAAACATTTGCGCAAGAATCATGTTTTGTTTGGCCGCTGTTGTTTCGCAGGTTTACCTTTAAAGTGCGTTATTAAATGATTCTGCCTTAATCTCAATGTTCAACTCGCGCTGTTCGTCCGGTTCTAGGGGAGGTAAGTCGAACTTGCCGCGACTCAATTTCACACCAGCCCCGTTAATCGTTACTTCAAATGCACCGGACGGTAAGACTTCATGCCAAAACTTAAATGGCAAAGCCACGCCGGTGGGAACATTACTTATTTGGAAAGAACCATCTTCACCCGTTACTGCAAAGAACGGAGCATCTCGCACGATGATGTACGATGACATCCACGGATGTGCTTTACAGTCGACGGTAAACGGTTTGTTTTCTTGATAGGCAGGCGTGTAAGATACCGATGAATTTGGACCAATTTGCATGTTAGCGGATGTTAGACCAGCTAGATTTGCATTGTGGCCCACCGTATCACTGTTCTTGATTTCTAACACTTGATTAGTTCGCATCGCGTAAATACGCGATAAGAATATACATTCCTTTTGATCGAAAGCCAGATCGCCAACTAGATTCGTACCAGCAGCTGCCAGGTAATCAGCGTGCTCCCATTTAGCATCGCCCGAGGCAAATGGACCGTCATAGTAAAGCAAGCCCCATTGCAATCCGCGGTTATTGACGACGACGCGTCTATTGGGTTCTTTACTACAAATATTAGTGTCTTTGTTGACATTAAAATCAACGAACTTGTCTGTTGCCACCCGCCCCGTAACAGTTATCGTCCCGGTAATTGTTCCGAACCCAGTAGGCTCAGGTATTTGTGCAGCACTTGCTCCGACAGCATCTGCAACGAATGCATCGACCACTGCACCGACATCGCCCGCCGAACCACCACTGATTCTATCGGGTACACTTCGCGTGCAACCGACTGCCAGCGCCAGCAATAGCAGCGATAAGGCTGTGGCGTATCTAGTTGTTATTTTGATGGTCATACTGTTCATCACCGATCTTTGTATTCGTCTTTTCACTCTTACTTAAACTTATCTGCGCCGATCACTACGTCACCCAAGTCCGTCGTCTTGCCGTCTACAATTTTAATTTTAACTCGACCACGGGGCCATTCCACGGCAGTGCCATCCCGCGTTACCTGTTGAATGTAACCCGCTTTTTCTTGCCAAAACTGGAATTCAAATTCACCCGCTGGAACGTTTTTGATCTCAACAGCACCGTCTTTGTTGCTGACACCGATATACGGATTGTCACGAACAACCATCCATCCAGACATCCAGGCGTGGATGCTGCAACTAATCTTTGACGGCAACCGTTCTTCCATGGTGAACGAATGAAAAAGTGTTGCGCCGCTCGGGAGAATCGGGTTGATGCCTTTATTAAAGAACGTATCAACTTTCACATTGTGTCCCACCGTATCACTATTTTTCAGAGCAATTTTGCGTTTGTGCCAAATCGCCGTCACGTGCGGTTCAAACCGACATTTTGAATTATCAATGCGAATCGGCTTGTCGATCAATTCGTTATACGACGGATGAATTTTTGCAGGTACGCGATCACGGTAATACACGATGACGTTGGCGATGCCCTTATTTTCAGGATTTACTACCAATGTCTCATCAACCAATCCAAACTTACCGCAAAACGCAGCGTCTTTGTTAACTTGGATCTTAGGCGCCCCTTGGTAGCTTCCGCCATATACGAAACGTACCTTGATGTTTCCCCAACCTTGAGCTGATAAGCTATTGGACCCCAAGACCGAACCGATTATTAAAACCACAGTCGCTAGAACACTTATTCTTGTTGCTCTCATCTTCATTCTCCCTTTTCCCACTGAATTTCTAATCGTTAGAATTCAGTCGAGGTTGTATCAACAACTCATCCCGAGTTGAAATTCTCACTTTCGTGAATTGATTGATTTTTGTTTGTTAAAGTATCGTTGGCATTAAACAACGCTCTATTAATAGTACGCTTGCTAGAGTACTTCGGTTTGTTTTGCCTCGATTACAGGTAGTTTTTCTGGTACTGCTTCCGTTTTTTTAGGTATTTCCGCTTCTTTGGCCGCTTCCGCTTCTTTTAGTGCTGCTTCCTTGGCCGCTTTAGCCTCGGCAACTAATCCAGCAACAGAAGCACGTGATTTCGCGTAGCCGTCAAAATTCATCAATAAATCGACCAAAGCGTCAACTGTTTCGGGACTCGTACCGTGGAACAATTTCTGTGTTTGTTCAGCTCCTAAATGCGGCTTGGCTTCGTCATAAGGCACATTTTGCGGCATAGCGGTGTAAGGCAAAATGCTACTAGGTCGAGCGATCCAGCGTTGGACATATCCCGCGCGTAGACGCTTGTGCACCATACCTAAGTTCGGTGCCCTTCCTCGAACCGAACCTTCCGGCTCAAAATCGCCCATGGAGTGACACTTGATGCAATAGTCTTGACTGACGACGATCTGCATCGCATCTGCCAAACGGTCGCTATTAGCACCGTTCTCAGCTTGGTAGGCCGCGGCCACCTCAGCCAAATGATCACCGTTAACCCGCGGATCAAATTCATAAGGGTAATTTGCATTGTCCCGAGCAGCGAAATAATTGACGATCTTGGTCGCTTCAATACTGGACATATTAAACTTAGGCATCCGCAAAACGACCGCTGGTCGAATCCGATACGGTTCTAGTAAGAAGTCATGGAACCATTGGTTCTGCACCTTAGAACCTTGGCCGACAAGTGGTGGTGGCACCCAGGCCCAACTTTCAGCGCCCTTGGCTTCCGGATTTACGAGGCGTTCTTGATTAGTAACAATAGGCAACAAGTATCTAGCTAAGACACCACCGTGGGCGGATGTACGTTGAGAAACAGCCGTTGGGGCAATCCGTGATAAGTTCGATCCCGCTGCAGCAACTCCACCGTTTAACACTCCATAATCCCACAACTGGAACTGCAACTCACCGACACCGTTGAGGCGGAAGCGATCCTGCAAATAATCCTCGATCGGATCACCGAATTCAGCGTCATTTGCGGATGCTAGTCCTTGATTTCCGACAGCAGGCATGCCTTTGAACGTCGCCGTAATATTGCCACGCGCGTCCTGCTGCATGGATTCCGCCAATTCCTGAGCGGACACATCTGGCCGCAATAATGGGTATTCCTTGGGAATTTCAACATGTTGTGCTAGTACGTTCTCCAACTCAGTTTCAGACAGTGTCAATTTCCATTTTTCAGGCTCTAGTACATGACAGCCTGCACAATTGAACTTATCGAGCACTTGCTTGCCGTCGATCAGTGCTTTGGTGCGGACACTCGGTTTGTATAAATACTTTTCACGCGGCGGTTCATTGACGAGCCCCAACACGAATGTAATAATAGACTCGCGGTCTGCGGTACTCAGTGGGAACTGAGGCATACGCAAGCGTTCGCTATATTTTTTACCAGCTGCTTTGTGGTAATCGTAACTACGCGGCTCACGCAACTTCTGGTAAATAAATCCTGTGCGATTATGAGCGTGCATTTGTTCATGGTAAAAATCAGGCATGTCTGCGTCATAGCGACTTGGCTTGATATCTCGCTCTGCTTCAACTTCACCATGCTCATGCCCAGCGTGACCGTCATCATCATGGCTCGCATGATCATCGTGCCCGTCTAGGTATTGAGCTATGTGTTCAAATGCTAGTTTAGATGGATCTTTTCGACCCCAGTCAGCCAAGCCAGCGCCAATTGGTTTGGCATCTTCAAACCCAGGGATATCATGGCAACCGTAGCACCCGTACTTAGCAAGTGCTTTACGACCGATGTATCGCAACTTCGTCTCGGGATCTAACCCCGTCGCGTCACCGTCGTGTTGTAACAATCGCTCAGCCACTTTAACACCCGAGGCATTTGCAGGAATTCCGCTTTCGGCGTACTTCGCTGCAACTTGTCGGTAGAACGAATCCTCAAGATTTTTTTGAACCAACTCAGATAGATTTGCTTGCAAGGTTTCACTTGCTTTCAATTTAGCAACGGTTAGTGTATTTTCACCAACCGTCCAGGCCCCGACATCCGACAAAAGGAATGCAGCGATATCCAAAGCTGGGTCTACTTTGGTTTCGGTACCATCTTCATGCGTGGTGATTTCAACATCGATAAACAGATCAGGCATTACGGTTCGAGCGTGGTATTTTGTTGGTTGCTTGATCCAGCTATAAAGCCATTTCTGAGCATCGGCGACACCGGCAAATTTTGCTCCAAGTTCCGACAGATCTGGTCCCTGCAAAAACTCATCTGGATTTCGATACTCTTCAATTCCTGCCAGCGTTTCATCGTGATGACTGTGACACGCCAAGCAACCTCGTTGCTGGAACGCAATTTTCCCGCGATCTGCGTCAGCCGTTACATCTTTATCCCAAGCCAAATAATCAAACGACTGAGTATTACTCTTTAAGTAATGAACCATTCCCAAAAGTTCAATGGGTTCAAACTTAGCGGCTGCTTCGTCGGCAACACTGTCAGGCAAGTGGTTATGTAAATTAAAGAACCGAGGCATGCGACTGCTGCTGCGGAAACTTTGCGGATTGGCGATCCAATCATAAAGAAACGCTTCGCCATTTTTAGCTCCTACATATCGCAAACTGGGCCCAGGTTTTCGCAAGGAACCAGGGACGTCAACATCGGCAAGAACAGCGGCAATACGGCCGTGTGAATCATCCGATAGGATACTTTCACCAATAGCATCGAGTGTATCTACATCTTGCTCAATTACTTGCAGTAAGTCATGTCGTGCCGCATCATCCTCTGGGTGAGTTACCAAACGGTTTACTAACTGTTGGTCCACGGAAGAAAGATGAGCAAATCCTGCATCAGCTTTGAGCTGCAAAGCAGCTGCTGAGTAGTTGGGTTCAACACGCATGTCCGGACCGATTCGTTTATCGGGTCCGTCGAAACCATTAATTTCATGACACCCGTAACAACCGAACTTACGAATGGTGTTATATCCACGAACGACTTTCGGAGCAGGTGCTTCCTCAAACCGCTCACTCGGCTCAAGTTCTGTCACGTCATGGTGACATTTCAAACATGTGCTTTCAATAAAACGAGCTGGATACTGCGGATATATCCAGTGGTGGTTATCAAACCAACCGTGTTCACCCATCCAACGAGATCTATCCAATGGATCATTCGGTGTATGCGATGCCCATTTAAAATCAGTGGCACTGCCCTGTCCTTCGTGACAAATCGTACAACCGAACTCTTGTATCTTGTGCGGACTCAATGAACCAACAAACAAGTCTAAGCGAGGATGGCTATTGAAGGGTTGCGGCAGTCCTCGTCGCACCAGCAATACTACGCTATCGGTTTCACCCTGAGCGGCTAATAAACGGTGTGCGACTAAATCCGGATCGTGCACCAGGTCACCATCGATGCTGATGATAACGTCACCAATTTCTAGTCCAGGTCGAGTATCTCGAGCATGAACGGTATTCTTGATTGGACTTGCTGGACTCGATGATTGCAGCAAAGCGTCCAAGATCTGCTGGCCCGTGTAGGTTACATCGTTGTAATCTGGCTCGATAACAGTGGCGTTTTTCGCAGGTGTTTGAGCTGCAACATAAGCGACTGTTACGTCATCATAATTGATCAATCCAGTCGGCGCGAATCGCATGCCAAATACATTTTCAAGCGCCTTTTGACGGCCGACTTGAGATTCTGCGGGCGTCGGCATATCTTGGGGACCTGCGTCAGGTAATAAGTCTGTAGACGCCTCAGTTGCTGGCGGAATATCCAAGCGAATCTCAATCGTTCGCTGAGCAACAAACGCTGGATCCAAGGCCGCACCTGGAACTGATTTTTCCATCATCTGATGACAAGTGGTACAGCGGTCAAAGCGGCGTACCATTTGGAAATTGACACTTTGCTCTAAGTCGTCGCTCCATAAGTTGTCAATTTTCAGTGGACTGTTGAAGGCGTCAAGAATAGGTAATTCCAACCACTTTTTACCTAACCACTTTCCTTCCCATAGAGCTGAATGACGTTCATCAATAGCAGCTTGCAGACGAACTTTCTCGGAATTGGCTGCGTCGAGCAACTTCTGTTTTTCTTTGACAACCGTTTGGAATTCACTACTGAGTGCTTTTAGCTCTTTACGAAACTTAGCAACGCGTTCGTACTCACCTTCTTTTACATTCAATCCATCTACCGGATTGTTCCGTATTTCTAGCAATATTGCATGAGCCGCGAGTTCCGCCTCTTTATCTCCATCACGCACTGCCAGGCCTTCGTCCGCTGCCGCTTGGTCACGATTGGCTCGTTGGAATTTCACCTTAACAAGGCGCGCATCTTCTTTTGCTTTGATCAATGCGATTTGATTGTCAATGGCTTGCGTAAACGCTGCACGAGCGGCAGTGGCCGACTCTGTCGACGCTGTTTTCCAAGTTGCTTCAGGAGCTTTCATGGACTCAATGTCGATAACAGCGATTACATCCGATAGATCTTCAGCGTTAACGGTGTCAGCCAGAAATGCGTCAATACGAGCAATCAGATCTTCAGCACTTTTAAGTCCATCGATCTTGCTCGCCGCAGCAACGTCTAACTCTCCTTGGGCTTGAGCAATTGCCGCCACAACACCGTCAGTTTGAGTCTCTAATTGACGCCATTCTGTTATCTGAATATCGATCACTCGAGCCTCAGCTTGATATTGCTTCCACTCGCGCGCATGATCTTTCCAGAACAGCCAGAACGTGGATATTAGAAGAATTACAGACGTGACGGCGAACACCACGTGCAGCTTCTTTTGATCCCAAATTGTTTGATCGCCTGCAGGCATTTATTTGTCTCCGCAATTGCGGCAGATCCTTGTCTTATTCCTATAAATCTTTACTGTGGCCACAAAAGCCCATCAGTGCCGACATCTAAAAATTAATAAAATATTCCGGTATGGAAATGAAATACTTCATATCCATCGTCCAACGGGCCAACATCTTAATTGGAAGCGTTGCCATCCATAAAAAGAGGTTTGCCATAACCATATATCTAATCAGTCCCATCCTTCTAAAAAGAGGTTGGAACAATCGTTTCTCTTTCATTGCCAATAACGGCGGCAAAATCGTAAAGTAACCAATCAAGCCCAAAATTCCGATGACTTCGCGTTTGAAAATAATCAACACTTTTATCATAAACGGATCGGTAGGGTCAGGTTTGGGCAGCGGCTGGTGCAACAAATCTACCCAGAACAACTGCGAGAGGTCGACATTATTCATCGCTTGCACCTTATGGGCATCCCATGTTTCATAGAACCCAAAGAAGTTCCAGTTGGGGCCACGTAAAAAGGTCCCCATCACAATCAAAGTGATCCACAGAACTAAGAATCCAAACTGGAAGGTCAAGTATGCAAATTTTCGTTCATTAATCGTGTAATAGCCATTTCCCTTTTTATTGAAATCGATATAGGGAATCGCCATTAGTCCAGCAACAACCATATTGGGTAGCATCACGCCTGCCATCCACGGGTCGTAATAGACCAACATTTCCTGCAAGCCCAAGAAATACCAAGGAGCTTTAGATGGGTTCGGGGTTTTCACACTACTGGCGGGTTCTTCGAGTGGTGCTTGGAGGACAATTGCCCACAACAGTAGAAACGCCGTCAAGCCAACCATACAGATTAGTTCCGTATAAACTAAGTCCGGCCAGACGAGAACTTTATCGTTATCAATGGCTTCTAGAGGCAATTCTCCTTGGGCAATACGACGGTCATTCTCGACTGCTTTGTAAGTTGCTAGCCAAGTAAAAAAGGCGAGTAAAAATATCAATCCGACAATCGGTACGTTATCAGGTTTCATCACAATCGCGGCAAAATCAACGTCGGCGATCGAGAGCCCCATAAAAATGAGCATCAAGTTTAGCCCTAACCACGCCATGTTTGGCTTGACCCAATGTTCACGAGTAATGAATAGGACATACAAGATTGCCATCGTCCCGAGCGAATAAGTCACTGGCATCATCGCCGCATCAATCATGTTTTTGATTGAGTCAGGTACAGAAACATAGGCAATCATTCCGGCGTCACCACTGCTGACAATACCGCCCATGATGACACAAATGAATCCGACTACAGACCAAGCGATTGCTAGTCGTTGCTGACCTTTGACTCGCCATTGATAAGCAGCAAAAAAACCGTTCATCACAGCTATTGCTAAATAGTAACTGCAGAGAAATCCGCTGATACTTGCTAAGAACTCATCGTAAGTAAGATGACCATGCATGGCTGTTGTTCGCTGCCTATTTCTTGTTTACTATTAAAATGATCTGCTGGTGTTTTATCTGTTTATAAATATCGAAGGTTATCTTGTATTACCGGCCGCTACATCGGACTACTAATACCGCCATCTTTACGAATGCGCCAAAAGTGGATTGCCAGCAGCAAAGCTGCTCCTAAGGGAATTGCGATACAGTGCAGAATATAAAATCGATTTAGTGTTTCTTCGCCAACAAAGCGCGCACCTAGCAATCCG
>CAWVZW010000125.1:0-8666 GCA_963934735.1 uncultured Planctomycetaceae bacterium | reverse complement strand
TCTATTACGAGGCCGCCTGTTTGAGGTCCTGAAATCCCCAAAATGATTGTCCTGCAAATACCAAGCCAATCAGGGCAAGACCGATGCGAAATGTCACCATCCAAAATACGGCAACCGATTGATATTTTGGTAATGCATTCCGAGTTGCGGAAATATTCGTACGCAAGTTTGTTAAAGTTCGAATCCCAGTATCCATCGTTAATTCAACATTTTCGATCATCACAGGCACTCCGTCGATCGTGCTTTTGGTCAATGCTATCATCCTGGCGTAGTTTGCTTCGATTTCCTCACGATTATCATACGCGGAATCTAGCTGTGTCTTCATTCCCTCTAAAAGTACAACAGTGTCCTTGATTTGTGCCTGCGTCCCCGTGAACGCTTTTCGCGATTCACGCAAGTCGGATTCCGCTTGCCGCATAAAACCCGCGACTTCCTTAAAATCACTAGTGTTCCTCAATATCGTTGAGAGGTCGTTGGCTAGAGCGGGCAGTTTAGATGCTGTTTGCGCTGCAATTTGGGGCAGCTTCAGCAACAGAGGCTTGACACTGCTGAGCGTCGTCTCAAATCTATTTAACACATTACTAAACGAACGAGCCGCAGCGTTAATTTGCGGCGCTTGTTTTTCCACCGCTGCTAACATGATATTGAATGCGTCAATATTCTTAATCATATTGTTAACCGCCAAAACGCGCTTTTCCTGTGAGCTTCCAAATGACAACAATTTGACGGTACTTATCGAATCTTTCAAGGCGATCCGAAATGACGGTAAGGTTTTACGAATGTCAGCAATGAATTTCGCGGTAAAAATTACCGATACGCCATTCAGAACGATAGCCGCGTCCTTCAATGATTTTTCCATGGCGGTAATTTCCGACTCCTTCAATGCGATCGCGGTTATTGTTTCGCCAAATACCGCGGATTGTGTATCTAATAACTTTGCGTATTGCGCTAGTCCGTCCGCTAATTTCTTCGAAATCGGTTCTACTTGTTCAAGATAACCCGCTACAGCGCCAACGCCAGAAGCGAGGCTGTCTATATGTTCCGGCTCTAGGTGTTCGCTAAAAGCTTGCAAGCCATCGGCCATGTTTCCAATAACGTTACTGGTTGCCTTAAGATGCTCGAAATCGATTGCCGTATTTTCCAATGCTGGCTGTAACGCCCCCGTATAGGCCGCCAATCGCTTTAAACTACCCTGTGAGGCGGAATTGCTAACTACTTGCAAAGAAGATTCCATCGACGCAATCTGCTCTTCTGAAGCAAACGCAACCTCATGCAAGTTGTTGACGTTCTCCGAGATAGCTGTCGGTCCAGGTAACATCACGGCGGCTGAAAAGAACCCGAGACTCAGCAGGCAGAGTACAGCGACGGTCATTTGTTGAAAACGAATTCGTGTTGTGAGACCCGTCGTAGATTTGGGGTCGGATGCATCTTTCTTCGTTTGTGTCATTTGAGTTGACTTTCAATACGGTGAAAAATAAAAGGGGTACATTAGTCAGTGAGGTTACCCACGTAATCGCCACTGCAATGTATATATTCGCATTTGATATCCAAGATTGGCAAGGACAAAGCCCCCATTCTCGTAACACTCTAAATGTTTATGAGGTGTGTTGTCGCAGATGAGTTAAGCGAAAGTCCACAAGGGCCGTGGAGAGTATCCGCTACCAGTACATTCGATAGGCTGCCATAGCTGACCAGCTGCCGAACAATTCGGTTCCATTTTGCAGAAGAGAGTCATATTCGACGCCAGCCATGATTTTTTGGTGATGGCTGCGGATTAGTTTGTGTAGACCCAAATAACAACTGTGGTGTTCATCTCCCCGCCCATTGGCTAACGATGGAAATCCGTCACGAGCACCGGCGCGGCGAATGTAGCGAGAGTTAAGCCGAATTCCCTCAGACTCAGTGCTGCCTTGATACTGGTAGCGAAAGACCGCTTCAAGGCTGTCTTCAACGATCCAGAATGAGGGCATAACAACAATAGCCCAAAAGTCACCCTCACGATTTGCATTTACCTGATCGCCATTGTTGCCAAGAATTCCCTCAAGATGAAATTCCCACGGCCCACGTTTGCGTTGAATTGAAACCGCGGTCGCCCAGTCGAGACCACCAGCAAGAACCTCGTCGCCCGCGCT
Organism: uncultured Planctomycetaceae bacterium; assembly: GCA_963934735.1. Taxonomy (GTDB): domain Bacteria; phylum Planctomycetota; class Planctomycetia; order Pirellulales; family Pirellulaceae; genus UBA721. The sequence goes on along the minus strand of CAWVZW010000125.1, from coordinate 6,534 downwards.
GACATCTTGAATAAACGTGGTCCATCGCAGGTCCGTCTGTTCGTTATCCGCGCCGTCTTGTGCGGCCCAATGAACGTTGCTGTAGTAGAGCTCTCCATCGTTGAATGGTGCAACCCAGTCGTGCTGTGTTGTGCTAAACGCTCCAAGTGTCCACGTTACAGACTCGCGTTCCGCAATGAACCAAATACCAGTTGGATTAGCAAACTCCGAATTGTATGCCCATATCTTATTGGCAATGGCAGAACGCTCGACGGTCTTGATTCTTTTAGATGACGTAACCCATTCGTAAGACATGTTGATCTCGCGCGACCCGATACCGAGCTTGAAGCCGTCAACGCTATCGAGATCAAATGCTTTTTTCACATCTAGGTGCAGCTTGAATTGCCACATATGTTTAAAGCGAATATCAAGATCCCCACCTCGGGGGCGTTGATCGTCAGAAATTTCGGCCTCAGCGTATAGATCCCAGTTTTTGAGGAATTTAGTGCTCAGCCCCGCACGAAATCGACGCATTTCATCCGTTTCGTAGTTCACGTCGTTCCCGCCGACTGAGCCATCAACCAGCCCATATTGGTAATGAAATCGTCCAAGGAATTTAAGTTCTTGAATTAGCGGATTCTCAGAGTTTGAGTAGAGCCCGCCCAGTTTTCGCCATCGCTCGAAGAAATCCTTGCGTTGCAAATCCTTAACCCCAGCAACCCAATTGTCACTTGGCGCTTCTACAAGTCGTACGGATATGGGATCGATTAGCTCCGCGTCGTCGTTGGCATTTTGTCCAACAGCCATCTGCGTCAAGGTCACAATGATGCATAGCGAAATAGCAAACTGTTGGAGTAAAACAGCGTAAGTGCAAGATTGGTAATGTTTGCAGTGAACGCGTTCACTATCAGATGCGCTGGTAAATCGTTTCACGGCAAAACCACAGCAGGTATTTACAAAGAATCAGTTCGTCTATTTATTTAATCGTCCCTCAATACGGTGTTGTTAAGTAATGCAGCCCAAATTTAGCCAATTAAGTGCTGTTTCTAAGTGGAAAATCAATGATGTTGAAATGGGCGCCGCAAAATCCGACGTGGCACATGCACTTCCCTGGTAAGTGCGTGGTGCACTAAACTCTCTACCCCATCTAACACTCGGTTCATAGGAAAAACGCCGTTTGCGTCTCACACCTAGGGGAAATAGCAGGTACATTACGGCATCAGCCTACTTCGGCGATTCCAAATAGAACGTCTAGATATCATAGAACGAGGTAAACATGAACTGCCGTAGCCTTCTCGTCGCGCCCTTTCTTTGTTTATCAATTCTCGCGAGTGCGGCTGATGTCCCCGCAAACAAGGGTGACCATGAGCACGACCACCCCCAGAACCTGCAATTCGCGATTCGTTCGGTTGCCAGCGGTAAGTGGTCGGAAGCGAAAACGTGGCAGCCGCCACGGGTGCCACGAAGCGGTGATCGCGTGTTAATTAGTCGTGGGACGCGCGTCGTCTACGATGTCAAGAAAACCGATGTGATACGGCTGGTGCAAGTCATGGGCATTCTCAGTTTTGCCCGAGACTGTGACACGGAACTCAACGTCGGAATCCTCAAGGTACAGAACAGTGACAAGTGCAGGGAAGACGGGTTTGCCTGTGATTTTCTTCACAACGACAAAGCGGAGTCGCCGGCAGTCCATCTACAGAACGACTTGCCGACGCTGGAAATCGGCACGCCAGGAAACCCGATTCCGCCGCAGTTTACTGCCCGCGTGCGATTACACTATATCGCTGGCATGAATCCTGATGATGCTCCGGCCATCGCTTGTTGTTCGGCACGAATGGAGATACATGGTAGCCCGTTGAGCCGCAGTTGGGTCAAATTGGGGGCAGACGTTGAAGCGGGCGATCAACAGGTCATGTTGTCTGAAGCGGTAGAAGGGTGGCGTGTCGGAGATGAAGTGATCGTCACTGCTTCGCAACGCGATTATACATCCGGTTCGCTTCGCGACGGCGATACGCAAACCGAACACCGAACAATTGCCGCCATAAACGGAATGAATCTCACGTTAGACAAACCTCTCGCCTACGTACATTTCGGCACCGGATCCTTTCGCAGCGAAGTGGCCAATCTGTCCCGCAATGTCGTCATCGAAAGCGCCGATCCCAATGGTGTTCGCGGACACACCGTTTACCATCGATTCAGCAAGGGCGGGATCAGCTACGCACGTTTGGCGCACCTAGGAAAAGAGAATGTGCTCGGTCGCTATGCGATTCACTTTCACCTAGTGGGGCGCACCATGCGTGGCAGCAGTGTGGTTGGGGCGGCCATTGTCGATTCGCATAACCGCTGGGTAACGATTCACGGCACGCAGTACATGATTGTTCGAGATTGCGTTGGTTACCGAAGCGTTGGACACGGCTTTTTTCTGGAGGATGGCACGGAAGTTTACAACCTGCTGCATCGCAATCTTGGCGTCAATGCCTTTGATGGACAACGCTTGCCACGTCAGATTCTGCCCTTCGACCCAAACGACGGTGCGGCTTTTTGGTGGGCTAACGGACGCAACTCGCTGACTGAAAACGTTGCTTGCGAAAACGACCAGTACGGTTTTCGCTATGACAGCCAGAAACGAAGTAATTTCGACTCGAACCTCCCCGTGCTGATGCCTGACGGTAAAGAGAAGACTGTTGATATTCGCAGCCTCGCCATCTCCCGCTTCTCCAATAACGAATCACACTCGGAAGGACTCTATTCTGTTGCCATGTCGGGTACAGATGGAGTCGGTCCGGATACCCATGACCCCCATCGAATCAATGGCCTCAAGATCTGGCAGACCCACTATGCGTTACGTGCCCAACTGCCAACCATGCTCATTGAGAACGTGACAATCGATCACGCTAATTACGGTATTTATCGTCCCTGGTTCGAAAATCACGTCTACAGAAACATAGTCATCGCTTCAACCAATACCGAACCGTTTAACCGTGGACTGGACGACCGTAGCCTGCAACATGGTTCACTAACCGTCGATGGGCTCACCTTCTCTGATATCCGCGGCGGCGGCAATATGCCATTGATTCAAATCAGCGCCAACAATGTTAGCGGCAAGGCGGAATCCCATTTCCAGAACGTCAAGGTTGTCAGTATTGCGCAAGGACGTCAAATGGCGCTTTTTAATCTTGGTGGAGGACCACGCCTGACACCAAAGACGCCAAAAGGAGTGCCGGTGTTTGTGCACAATTACTTTGGTCCGGGGAGACACGCCAAGGTCGTCAGCGCGCGAGCCAAGGACTTGGTTGGCGATGGTAACCGCTATCGGAAAGAACCCCCACTTACCGGAGATGAATCGCTGGTAGCAGAGGTAAGCGATGTGGAATTTCCGGAACTTCTTAAGGTCGTGGATGGTCTGCCGCCTGCGACGGTGATCACGTCGCTTGTCCGTCGTGGTGGAAAGGTCGTTGTTTCTGGCACGACGCACGACGACGGTGACATCGTATCCGTACAAGTAAATGGGCAGGACGCCACACTTATTTCCGTGACTGACGGTGTGGTTGATTGGAGTACCGAGATTAGCGCTAAGACTGGTGCTGTCATTACCGCCATGGCGCGCGACAAAACCGGGAATCAGGAGGAAACACCGCATCGCGTGATTCTATCGAAATAGTGTGTTCGTACTGGGCAAAATACTGTGCAGCTAGCCCAGCATACGGAGATCCAGCGGATGAACGTGCCTGTTAGTCGACGAAGCCGAAGTGCTGAGCTTGCAACCACATTGAGTGGTCTGGGTGTAGGTGTCTTCTGCGAGTCGGATGCAGCAATGGCGACCCAGATGTTAACTCGATCGATCCTCGCAGAAACAACAAAGATTGAAAAAAAGACGACCTTAAGGTAGTCTGGTTGACTTAGCCAGTTATTGTTACCTAGCCGTATCGTTTGTACCAAAGTTTGAGGATATTCAATTGAATTCGTTTAATTTGAGCCGCCGTGAATTGATGATGACTGGCGGTGGAATCGTTATTGCAAAATTAGGTCTAACTTCCCCTCTGGTAGGTGAGGATACGCAATCTGCGGTGAAAGACTTGATCTTCCACACGACGGAGCCTCGCAATGGAGAACCGAATCTGACGCAATTGGTGCAATCGTGGATAACTCCAGTAAAGCACTTTTATGTTCGCTCGCATGCTCCCAATCCAACAGTTGATATTAACCAATTTTTACTGACCGTCGAGGGGAAAGTCAGAAAGCCTTTGACAATGAGTCTTGCGCAGTTAAATCGGCTGACACGTCGAACGGTCACGGCGACCTTGACCTGCGCGGGTAATCGCCGAACAGAATTCAATCAGGACGGTAAGGTCGGTGGAGTGCAATGGGAGGCCGGCGCTATAGGCAATGCCCAATGGTCTGGATTTTCACTGGCGGATGTCCTGAAAATGGCGGAAGTTCTGGAAGGCGCGAAACACGTTTGGTTTGAGGGCCTCGATAAAATACAACGCAATGAGGCAATAATTCCCTTTGGAGGGTCAATACCGATCGAAAAAGCGATGTTGGACGGTGATCTTCCTGGAGCCCTAATAGTGGATCGGATGAACGGGCAAGCTCTTACTGCGGATCACGGTTATCCGTTACGGACCATCGTGCCTGGATACGTTGGCGCCCGGAGTGTGAAATGGCTAGGGAAAATCGTCGTTAGTGACAGGCCGTCTCCAAATCACTATTTGGCTCATGCTTATAAAATTGTAAAAAGTACAGATCCAATCGATTGGACTGAGTCAGGTCCGATTTATCGTTATCCGATCAATGGCGCGATTGCCTCTCCGGAACCCGCTGCGACAATTCGTCCGGGATGGTTAAATGTATCGGGTTACGTACTGCCGACCGGACGCCCCGAGTCAAAGACCCGGCGAGTCGAAATCTCAACTGACGGTGGATTGACGTGGCAACCGGCTAAAACGATTGGTCAAACAAGCCCGTTTTGCTGGCAATTATGGAAAGCTCGTATTAGGGTAACACGCGACACCCAATCTCTTTCTCTTAGAGCATTGGACACCTCAGGTGGATTTATGCCACAGAGTGTTCCTTGGAATGCCAAGGGCTATCTCCAGAATTCATGGTACCGATTACCCGTTAAGGTGACTCGCAGTTAAGTGGACGCCGAAGGCCCTGCACGACGATATGGAAGAAAAGAACCTCGATTCGACTCCCCCGCGATGATGCACTTTAAGGTCACGAGGATCAGTTTTGGGTGAATGCATCTGATCTCAGTCAACAACCATAAGTGTTGAGGGTGTTCGTACGTCAGCGCCCATTGCCGTGTCACACGTGGATTATTAAATTCATTCTGCCACGGGGCATCCTCGCTCTCTTCAGCATACGCAGCAAGCACTGGTTACTCTTCGAAGCGACGAATCCAGTCGGAAAGGTCTTCTCTTTCGGAGTTGGCCTTTATCCTCTGGTCCACTCGGAAACGACGGCGAGCCGACTCCAGGTCTAGTTCGCTGTCGAGCAGGCCCTGGTCAAAGAGCAACGTGTCTGCCAGTCCTGGAAAGAGCATCCGCGGATCCAGGGGATTCAGTGTGTGGGCGGCAATCCGGTTTACATGGGCCCCGATGTTGTTCGTGCAGTTGTTTGTCAACGTGTGATAGAACTCCGGTTCGAATTGCAATCGGTTTGCGCGAGCGGCAATGTCCAGGAAAAGACGCTGGACAATCTCGGGCGTTGCACGTACCGGGAACAACATGATCATATCCTCTTCTTCTATCCCTCGGCGAAAAAGAATATCCCTTTCACTGGCGAAGACATACATCAGTTCAAAATTGCGATAGAGTCCGCCTGGCAGGCTGAAGGTCTCTCCCTGTTCACGACGGATTTCGATGGAGATGTTGAAATACTCCCGTCCGTCATCTCGATCAATGGAAAATGCCAGGAACGTGTGCGCCACAAGGTGGCTTCCTCCCAGCAACTCGACACCGAACCAGACATTGCGAAGCTGGTTGAGAGGAAAATCAAGATTGTAGGAATCCACTTGGCTATCAGTTGTTTTATGGATGTCCCGCACGTGATGAATCAACACGTGATGCTCGGTCACCTCAACTCGCGACAACTGCTGTTGATCCGCTTCCCAGTGTCGATCGATTTGTGGACGTGTCAGCAGCAGCAACGCTGCGACGGCCAGAAAAGAGACCAGCAGACCTGCCGGCCGCCATCGTTCGTGCTTCGACCGGCGCCAGGTCCAGACAGGAACGATCACGCACAGCAGTGCAGCGACAGGCTGTAGGGCCATCGGCAGGAGTGGGCAGAAGGCAGCCCCGGCAACGGTCCAGAGCCAGGCCGTGCCAAGGAGGACAAGGACCAGCCCACGGCGAAGGAAAAGCAGGTAACGCATACGTTCCCGACCTCGTAAAAACGGGATAATGGACGACCGGAAGACAACGATCCTCCCTCAACAACTTACAAATGACGGAATCCAACCGCAATTTCCGGGGTGATTGTCCAGATGCCGGCGGCTGCAGCAGTAGACTGTACGCCATCCTGTTCAGTAGGAATACCCCAAGTGGGCGA
>CAWVZW010000124.1:0-8886 GCA_963934735.1 uncultured Planctomycetaceae bacterium | reverse complement strand
CGGTGAATATGTTCCTGAGCCTTGTACACACCGCCCGTCAAGCCACGAAAGTGGGGGGCACCCGAAGTCGCCAAGCTAACTTTATTGAGGCAGGCGCCGAAGGTGAACTCCGCGATTGGGACTAAGTCGTAACAAGGTAGCCGTAGGGGAACCTGCGGCTGGATCACCTCCTTTCTAAGGATTATCTGTTGAATCTTGGTAACATGATTCAATAAATAGTGGATGTGCTCCTAAAACCAAGCACGAGGCGCAAAGCTACTTCGGTAGCAATGCAACTACTCAAATGAAAATAAGATTAGAAACCCATCAGGTTTTGCCACCTGATGGGTTTTTCTATGCGCTGTGAGAATTTGTTTGCCGATATCTCTAGCTGTTACTGGGCTTTCACGGCCATTAGTGGTTCACAAACAAACGCTTCCTCGTTACAATCATCGCGTAAGAGTAAGAGTATTTAGTCGATTCAAATATTATCTTTCGAGAATGAGAAATAGATTCATGAAACAGGCAATTGCCGGTGTCGTCGCATTTGATGAAGAGATTACCGTTATGATTGTTTATCCCTCGATCGCTGGAGCTCCCGGCGGAATTGGGAAAATACTCGGACGACTCTTTAATATTCAAATCGGCATTAAACCACTGACCGTCGGGAATCTGATCGCACTTGCATCCGCACCGCTCTGTGCCGGACTTTGGATCGGACGTGTCTTGCCCATGAACCGTTTGCCGATAATCGGTCCACTCTCGAAAAAACTTGGCCTCGCCCCGCAGCGTTATCGAATTACTACTAAAGCGATTCTTAGTGAAGACGCGTTTGATGGATCAACAGTCCAGGAGACGATTGCCTTAGATAGCTTTGATGAAATTGAAATTGCGGTCGATGCCGGACAGTCGTGGTACGATTGTGGGGATCTTATCTTTAAACAAGCAGGCGCTGTGACCGGACGTCTTGAATCCGTATCACGCCCTGAAAGTTTCAAAGCTGCCTGTATCAAATCACAAATGAGCTACGTCGGGGTCAAGCAAGCGATCTAAAGGTGCTGGGCTGCGGATCATAAGGTAAGCCTGCAGCAGCGAATTTGCGTGATCTGCGGTTGGTTTTGGCTTCCAAGCGAAACACGCAAAAGTGCAAAATTCACTATCGCTACCGGTTGTCGAGCGGTAGCTGACAATCGTAAAATGAATAGTACAAAAGATACTGCAATCAAACTCCAAACCACATAAGTCAACAAACTGGATTCGCTCAAATGAAATCTCTCGTAATTGCTGCTCTCTCAATTTGCCTGCTCTTCAATTCCGCTGCTTCTCATCTGCAAGCCCAAAGTGTGTTTGCGGATAAGAATCTTGAAAAGGTCGTTCGCAAATACGTATTTGCGAAACGTAATAACGAAGAACCCTTAACAGAAGCAGATGTAGAAAATATTTCAAGCATCGAAGGATCCGGAGTTGGGATTACAAATCTTGCGGGACTTGAAAAATGTCGTAGCTTAGCACAACTAATTTTAGCCGATAACGAAATCACTGACGTTGCCGCACTCGCAGGACTCAAAAACATTCAATCCTTGAATTTAGCAGGTAATAAAATCGCCGACCTCTCTGCGATCGCGAATCTCGAGGCTCTGCAATACCTGAAACTATCCAATAATGAAATTTCCGATCTTGCACCACTTAAATCACTCGCCAACCTGCGTTCGCTGTATCTCTCTGGAAATCAAATTCAGGATACCTCAGCAATCGCTGAACTAACAAAATTGTGGTCACTGTATCTCGATGGAAACAAAATCACAAAAATTGATTCCCTCAGCGGACTCACACGCGTCTCCTCGCTTGATCTCAGGAATAACAAAGTTGCAGATCTTACTCCGTTAGCAAAATTCACCGAACTCAAGTACTTGCTTTTAACAGGAAACGAAATCATTGACCTCGGTGTTCTTGTCGAGATGGCTACGGCTGATAGCGACGGGCAAAAACGATTTTCACCGTTTTGGAAAATTTACGTCAGTAATAACCCGCTGGGTCGTGGTGCAAAAAAACAGCTCAACCAACTCCGTAACCTAGGTGCTCGGATCCACAACGAATAGGTCTGATTGATCTATTTATCCTGTAAGTGTATGACGTGCGATGATTGTTGACTGATGTGCTCAAGGATAAGCTGAGCGAAACTCGATTGGGTCGGGTATTCAGTCAATAAAGCTTCAAGGGTTGTCTGCCCGTCTCGTAGTTCTCCGTTCTCGATCGCTTGTAACGCCTCACGATATCGCCCGTAGAACTCACTGTTGTTTTGCAATTCTGCTGCAGTTAACAACATATAAATGGCGGTATCCGTTTCCATGCCTTGCGGACGAACCGTTGCCAGCTTTACTGTAGCTAGCGGTAACTTGGCCCGCTCAACCACTTGAGCCGTTGCCTGATCAACAAGAATCATAGTGTTGAACTGTCGATTCATCGATTCGAGTCGGGCGGCTAAGTTGACGACGGGGCCGAGCACGGAAACTTTCACTTGATCGTCGGACCCAATCTTCCCTGCTACGGCTAACCCCGAGGCAATGCCAATCGTTACCCGCGTCGGTTCGACTTGTTCTGCAAAGACAGCCGTAATGTCGATTGCGGCCTGACACGCACGCAGAGCCTCAGAACCGTCGTCTGTGGCGACAGGCCAACCCCAAAAACCCATTGCTGCATCACCATGGAAATCCCCAATGACACCGTGGTGATCGAGGATTTGTCGAGTCATCACGGACAGTGACTGACTGGTTGTTTGCAGCAATTGCATGAGATCGTGTTGTGATTGTTCGCTAGTGCGGGCGAATCCACGCAGGTCACAAAATAACACCGAAACCTCGCACTCCCGCGGACTTAGAAGTTCTTCTGGCGTAGTACTTTGCAAGGCATTGACGACAACGTCTGGGAAGAACTGTCGAAAATTGGCTTCCGTACGTTGTAGAAATTTGAGTGCGCGAAGTTTACCGAGTGTTGAGGCAGCGAGTTGAGCATACTTCATGTCGATTTTAATATTTAATTGTTGCTCGGAGTCCTCAGGCATAGCGACGTTTGATTCACTACGTCCCGCAATATATAACCCCCAGCCTGGGCAACTAGATCCACCGATGGGAATGCAGAATGCCCAGTCAATACCTTGAAGTTCAGTGAACTCAGATTCGGAATCCTGATTCCAGAAATGCAGCGTGCTGACGTCAGCCTCGATGGTCTGCTGAATCAACTGTTGGCTTGGCGTAAAATCGTCACTTTTTGTTTCTCGGCTGTCCCAATACAACACTTCTACGCCTTCTGAGATTTGTTGATCTGCTTTCCACGATACAAAGGCAATACCTGCTGCTCGGGGTATTCCCAGCATGAGCCATGTTACGAGTTTACTAAACAGCTCGTGATCGTCGCCGGCATTGGAAATCAGATCCGGCAGCTGACTTAATAAGTCTATGCGTTGTGGAGTCTTATCAAATTGGACATGCTGTAAATCGTCGAGTAAAAATGTTTGCTCGATCGCCGGCGTTGAGTGGCCCAGGGTCGCATTGACTTCGGATTCCGTGTAGGTGAAAGTTGTCTCGCCTATGACGAAGTGCTCTCCCGGTTGTAATAACAACTCCTGTTGTTGCGCGCCATTATGGAAAACCGGATTCGCTGCCTGCGCCAGCTTTCGTACGCATAGGCCGTTTTCGGTTAGCTTCAATTCAACGTGCTCTCGTGAGATCCTTGCATCCCATGTAACTTGCCATTGGGCGGTAGTTCGACCGAGCAGCACAGCGTCTGATTCAGGCAACGCGCGACGCCAGCGATTTTCTAGCTGTGGTCCTTGTGCAAGTAAATAAGACATGTGATTGGTTGTCGGTTCGCAATAGGACAGGGTAAAACTGAGTCGTCTTTTATATTATATAGATTACATTCAAAATCACGTATCGAATGTTGGTATAAAAGAGGCTCTGCGGTATATTATCAATAAGGGATTATCAGGGTACTGATTGTACGGAGTGGCGAATGTTTCAAAGGTTCGAATTGCAATTAGCCTATTTGCGGCGATTTATGTGCGCCGTTGCGATTGTTGCTACCTTGAACAGTATTGCCAAAGCGGTCGATGTTTTGCCTCCCGCGGCGCAGCGCGATGTAACCTATGCCAAAGATGTCGCTCCGATTCTGACGAAGTACTGTCTGAAATGCCACGGGCCAAAATTGCAAGAAAGTGGCTTGCGGGTTGACCAAAAAGCGTCACTTTTGCGTGGTGGCGATTTTGGAGAACCAGCGATCGTTTCAGGCAACAGTGCTGAAAGCTTTCTGATTCAAGTGGTTGCGGGGCTTAATGAAAATTTAAAGATGCCGCCGGAAGGCTCTTCTATCACGGCGACCGAAATAGGTGTCCTTCGCAAATGGATTGACATGGGAATACCGTGGCCCGGTCAAGCCGATGCAAAACTGGCAACCGATCATTGGTCGTTTCAGCCAATCCAAAGGCCCGCAGTTCCAACAAATAACAGTAGTTGGGTTCGTAATGACATTGATAGATTTATTTTGAATGCACTTAAGCAACAAGGCTTAAAGCCTTCTCCTGCCGCATCGCCGATTGAATTGTTACGACGACTACGGCTCATCGAACATGGTTTGCCCCCAACGAAAGTACAAATAGCTCGGTTCAAGCACTCCAAGGATTACGCGACCTTGATCAATGAAATTCTTTCGAGTGAGCACTACGGTGAACGTTGGGCGCGGCATTGGTTGGATCTCGTTCGGTTTGGCGAAACAACAGGGTATGAAGTTAACCGGGAACGGGTCAACGCCTGGCCTTACCGTGACTATGTGATTGAATCGCTTAATTCTGACAAACCCTACGATCAGTTTGTGCTCGAACAACTAGCCGGCGATGCCTTGGACGCACCACGAGCGACGGGATTTCTTGTGGCTGGCCCGAACGATATGGTAAAAACTCAAGATTTAGATTTCCAAAAGGTGCAGCGTCAGGATGAACTTGCTGACATGATAAACACTACGGGAACGACGTTTTTAGGGCTCACCATCGGGTGCGCTCGTTGCCATTCTCACAAATTCGATCCGATCTCCCAAAAGGACTATTACTCATTGCAGGCAGTGTTTGCGGGAGTGAATCATGCTGAACGCGAGTTGCCGGTGACCCTTGATACGCAGAATCAACGGCAAAAGGTAGCGGCCGAGATTGAATCGATTGATGAAAACCTATCCCGCTACGTTGTCACGCCGGATCTGCGAGATTCTGTGACCGCGAAATCTAATGAAGAACGGTTTGATGCTGCAGTAACACGTTTTGTGCGATTTACAGTTTTCCGTTGTACCAACGGCCAACCGTGTATTGACGAATTATCGGTGTTCTCGAAATCGGAAAATGTGTCGTTATCAAAACTCGGCGTCAAGGCTACCGCATCCTCGGAGTATCCCAACAACCCCAAGCACAAGATCGCGCATATTAATGACGGACTTATTGGGAATTCGCATAGTTGGATTTCTGCTGAAAATGGGACGGGCTGGATACAACTCGAGTTCCCCGAGCCCGTTGAGATTGACCGAATCCACTGGGCGCGTGACCAGGAAGGCAAGTTAGGAGATCGCTTGCCAGTTGAATATAAAATAGAAATTGCTATGCAACCCGATCAATGGACTACCGTTGCGACACACAAAGATCGATTGCCGTATGACAAAAACGCGGTGGCTGCGGCCGTGGAATATGATTTTAGTCAAGTAGCTGCTCAACAGCGATCGTTGCTCCAGGAGTCTGCCGAGCAACTCCAAAAATTGCGGCTACAGATGACGCAGCTCAACAAAACGCAGATGGCCTATGCCGGTGTGTTTTCCCCGCCGCCAGCTATTTTTCGGTTATATCGAGGGGACCCGTTGGCGCCGCGTGAACAAGTGAAACCGGACGCAATTGAGATTCTAGGTAGTCTCGAATTGGCCATGGACACTCCCGAAATACAACGGCGGGAGCGATTAGGGAAATGGATCGTTGCACCCGAAAACCCGCTGACTGCTCGGGTGATTGTGAATCGAATTTGGCAGCATCTCTTTGGTATTGGAATCGTTGACACGCCTAGTGATTTTGGAGCAGCGGGGACATCGCCTACGCATCCGGAGCTACTGGATTATTTGGCTTGTGAGCTGCGTGAAAACCAGTGGAGCCTCAAGCATATTCACCGCTTAATACTAGAATCGGCGACGTTTCGTCAAGCCAGTATCCCACGGGAAATGGCACTCAAAAATGATGGCGATTCGCGATATCTGTGGCGGTTTCCGCCACGACGTTTAGAGGCGGAAGCGATACGTGACTCGATCTTAGCGGTTTCTGGTGTGCTGGATTTACGGCGCGGTGGTCCGGGGTTTTCTGGATTCAAAGTCGAGATGGAAAATGTGCGACATTATTTCCCACTTGAGCAGTACGGTCCGGAGCATTGGCGACGGATGATTTATCAAACAAAGGTACGACAAGAACAAGATGGAGTTTTTGGTGTGTTTGATTGCCCCGATGCGAGTCAGGTCGTTGCCAAACGCAGTCGCTCGACCACTCCACTGCAGGCATTGAACCTATTGAACAGTAAATTTGTTATCCAGCAGGCACAAATTATGTCTGAACGTCTGATTGTTGAAGACCCCGAGTCCGTGACAGGACAAGTTCGGGCAGCCTATACATATTTTTATACTCGTAAACCAACCGCGACAGAAGTTAAAGAATGCAAGCGGTTTGTCGAACAGTACGGATTAGCTTCATTGTGTCGAGTGTTGTTTAATTCCAATGAGTTTTTGTTTGTTCAGTAGAGATAGATCGACTAGGCAGCGAGTATTATTTATGAATCATCCCAAGCAATTTCCCATGTTAGGACAACATTTACTGAGCCGGCGTTCGGCGATGGGTAATATGGCGTTTGGCTTGAGTAGCATTGCGCTGACAAAATTATTGAGTGACAATTCGTTGTTAGCGCGTGAAGAAGACGCGACAGCGATTCGACCTCAGATTGATCCCGAGCATCCCTATGCTTCCCGTGATCCACATTTTCCAGCAGCGGCAAAGAATGTGATTATGATCTTCTGCGCAGGTGCTTGTAGCCAATTAGATACGTTTGACTATAAGAACGAGTTGATTAAGCGTGACGGTGAACCACTACCGGGAGAATCCGACCTCGTGACCTCCCAAGGTAAACAAGGGAATCTTACGCGTAGCCCATGGGAGTTTAAGCCACGTGGTGAGAGTGGCAAGATGATATCTACCTTGGTAGATCAAATTGGTGAACATGCCGATGATATGGCGTTTATCCATTCCCTGACAAGCAAATCCCCCACACATGGTCCTGGTGAGAACTTCATGTCGACCGGTTTTACGTTGGACGGATTTCCTAGTATCGGGTCGTGGGCAACCTATGCCTTAGGTAGTGAGACAGCAGAGTTACCGGCGTTTGTTGCGATTCCTGATCCACGAGGGACTCCACAATCAAGCGTCAATAATTGGGGCCCTGGGTTTTTGCCAGCGACGTTTCAAGGTACTGCCTTCAATGCTAACAACCCCATCGGAAATTTGTTGCCACCGAGTTCTTTGGCCAAGGGCGAAGACGTCGCGGCTCGCGAGTTTCTGAAACGGTTGAACGACCGCCATTTAGCTCGTTTTCCGGGGGATACCCAATTAGCTGCTCGAATAGCAAGCTATGAATTAGCCGCCCGCATGCAGTTGTCAGTACCGCAGATCAGCGACCTCTCGACCGAAACAGCAGCTACTTTGAAAATGTACGCCGCGGATGATACCAGCAATACTTTGCGAGCGAGTTTTGCTAAGAATTGCATCCTAGCACGACGATTAGTGGAAAAGGGCGTGCGCTTTATTCAGCTTTTCAATGGTTCGTATCAAACTGGTGGCGAGGGGACAAGTAATTGGGACGGGCATAAGAAGTTGAAGGACCAATACAGTTTGCACGGGCCCGTGTTAGACCAACCAGTAGCGGCTTTGCTAACGGACTTAAAACAACGAGGGTTGTTACAGGATACTTTAGTGGTTTGGACAACGGAATTTGGCAGGATGCCGACGTTTCAGAGCGGCGCGAGTGGTCGTGATCATAATCCGTCGGGCTTTACGGCTTGGTTGATGGGGGCCGGGGTACGAGCCCCGTTCTCCTATGGTGCGACGGATGAATTCGGACATCGGGCCGTCGAAAATATATCAACAGTCCATGATTTTCATGCGACGATTCTGCATTTGTTGGGATTAGATCATAAACGGTTGACGTTCTATCACAACGGAATTGAGCGACGTCTGACAGATGTGCATGGGCACGTGATTCACGACGTCCTGCGAACATAAATTAGCAATCAAGTGCCCGCGTGTTATGCTTTGCCGATGGGTTGCGAGAATTTGCGAATGACAAAGAACCAGAGGGCGCTGACGACGATCAGAATCACCGCTGCAGCGAAAATACCCTCGAGGATTAGTTTTCGCCCTAATTCTCGAATGGGTAGGGTTGCTTGCGAGTAACTTTCTTGAACTAAAATCCTAAGATTGCTTTCCTCACGGTTCGCCGCCGAAGCCGTTTTATCGGGGAGCGATACGGGTTCGAGTACGGCAATCCACTTACCGCGATATTTTTCGAGCCCAGTGGCGTCACCAATGGGGTCTATGTAAAGCGACTCTTTTCCCTCCAGCAAGCCTAGTTGTTGCGCTGAAAGTTGAAAGGGCTTGTCAGGAGTGGAATCGAGTTCGTCCATAGCGGGATGTTGCAGAATCGTACCGTGGCCCTCCGTTCCCGCGCGACCGTCGATAAATATCGCAAATTGGTTGCCAGTTAAACTTTCGTTTTCTAGAGACGAAAAATCACCGAGGTTTACCGTTACGGCCATAATCCCAATGAGTTCCCCTTGATTGGACGGATTGGA
>CAWVZW010000123.1:0-8911 GCA_963934735.1 uncultured Planctomycetaceae bacterium | reverse complement strand
CTGAGGATCGAACGTGGAATCACAGGATCTGGAACAACGAATACTCCAGCACGTATACCAAGCCAATTACAAAGCAGTCAAGCCTACGGCCATCGGTCGTAAGTTGCGTCTTTCAGCTGAAGAACAAAAAACCGTTCGTGTAACGGTCAAACGCTTGGTTAAAAAGAAAAAACTAAAATACGGCCCCCGACATCTCGTCTTACCTGTACAACAATCCGCCAAGGAACGTGAGGCAGTTACTCAAGGGAGCGCCCCCGTTGACAGTCAGAATGACAGTCCCGAAAGCGCCGTGCCAGTTGTACTGTCTACCCCACGCGATACCGAGAAAACCAAAGAATCAGTAGAAGATACAGAATCTACATCTTCCGAACAGCACGCTGAAAACACGATGCTCGGTACATTTTCTCGGGCTGGTGGTGGATTTGGTTTTGTGCGCCCCGCGGGTACAGACCGAGCGGCCGGTCGAGATCATGATATTTTTATCGCCGCTCATGATTCGCTCGCCGCCTGCCAAGGCGATACTGTCCGCATTCAAGTCGGTCGTCCAGGAAAAAGCCACGGAGGGTCACAGGGTCACAACCAAACCCGTGGCCGGGTCATCGAGATCGTCACGCGAGTGCGCAATCAATTTGTGGGAACTTACCGCGAAAAAGCCAAACGAGGTACTGTAAGTGTCGATGGAAACCAATTCGAACGTCCGATCCCCGTCGGTGATGCTGGTGCCAAACGAGCCGCCATCGGTGACAAAGTTGTCATTGAAATGGTCCGATTTCCCAGTGGTCATGACAGCGGCGAAGCAGTGCTGACTGAAGTACTCGGGACCCGCGGAGAACCCGGCGTTGACACTCAGATGATCTTACACGAGTTCATGATACGACAAGAGTTTCCAGCAGAAGTCCTTGACGACGCACGTGATCAAGCCAGCCAGTTTGATGAAAATGATCTCACCGACCGCGACGATCTGACTGCCGATACGATCATCACCATTGACCCCGTCGATGCACGAGATTTTGACGATGCAATTTCGCTCGAACAAATCGAGAATGGGCACTGGCGTCTAGGCGTACACATCGCCGATGTGGCACACTTTGTCCCCGTCGGTAGCAAGCTCGATGTGGAAGCTAAGCTTCGAGCAACAAGTGTCTACCTTCCCGATCTCGTCGTTCCAATGTTACCAGAGATCATCTCCAACAACTTAGCCAGTTTGCAACCCGACCGTAAACGCTATGCAACCACAGCAATTATCGAATTCAATGCAGAAGGAATCCCGATCGCAACCGACGTCAAAAAGACGGTCATCCGTAGTTGCCGACGGTTTACGTACGAAGAAATTGATGACTTCCTAGATAACCGCAGCAAGTGGCAAGAGACTCTCGACAAAGACGTTTACGTCCTACTCGAGCGCATGCATGAATTAGCGATGCTTTTGCGTGGCAGACGCTTGGAACATGGTTCATTGGAAGTTGGGCTACCCGAAATCAAGATCGACTTAGATGGCAACGGAGAAGTTGCCGGCGCTCATCGAACCGTAAATACTGAGAGTCATCAAATCATCGAAGAATTCATGCTCGCCGCCAACCAAGCCGTGGCGACATTGTTACATGACCGCGAGTTAAAGTTCTTGCGGCGGATTCATCCCGACCCAACTAAACGAAAACTCGTTAACCTCACCAAATTCTCGCGCGAGATCGGAATCAAAACAGACGATATCACCAGTCGATTCCAAATCCAACACGTCATTAATCAATCTATCGGCAAACCATACGAACAAGCCGTTGGATTGACTGTCTTGCGTAGTTTGCAAAAGGCCATTTACGGCTGCGAAGAAGAGCGACATTATGCACTGAACTTCACCCATTACTGTCACTTCACTTCTCCCATTCGGCGTTATCCGGACCTGACAATTCACCGACTATTAAATCAAGTCATCGCTGCTAAACCAATCGTTCAGGACATCCCTAAAATCACGGAACTCGGTGACCATTGTTCCGACCGAGAAGTGAATGCTGAGCGGGCGGAACGAGAGCTCAAAAAATTAAAACTTTTGAACTACTTGGATGCTCGCAAAGGCGAAGAGATGGTGGTGCTAGTTACCGGAGTAGAGAAGTTTGGACTTTTTGTACAAGGAGTACAAGTCCCGGCGAGTGGTTTGATCCATGTCGCTACGTTACGAGATGACCACTATTCATTGGAACAGGGTACGCACGTGCTTGTTGGTTTTCGCAGCGGCAATTCGTTCCGTTTGGGTGACACGCTGAGCATTCGTATCGGCCACATCGATCATGAAAAACGGGAAGCAAATTTCATATTTTTGAAAAAGATCGCCTCAGCCGACGGCAATGATGACTCCCAACCACTGGAACCCTCACGGACTTCCAACAGTAAGGAAAAAGGGAAATCAGGAAAACGCAAAGGCTCGGTTCGCCGCGGCGGAAAAAAACGAGGCAGCCCACGTGGCAAACGGCGTCGTTAAGCAAAACATTCCCGTACGCGTATTATCAGCGTTTGAAAATTGACCTGGTCACACATTCGTGTAAATACGAGGTTGATCATATTCGAATTCTGTCAAAACTGAACGTCACCCGTGGCTAACCCCGACAGGTTTTTGGGATGCACCAAACAACCGGCCTAACCCGCTTTTTTTTTGACAGGTTTGCGATAGAATACAGGCGTCATTTTTTTCGACGTCACCCACATCGTTAACTTTATCGCGTTTGATAGAATTCTTGTTATGGACAATCAACTACTTCAAACACCACTATATCAATGGCACGTTGACCAAGGTGCACGGATGGTCGATTTTGCAAATTGGTCGATGCCAGTACAGTATCAATCGATTGTGCAAGAACACCAAGCGACCCGTAGTGCCGTCACCATGTTCGATGTCTCGCACATGGGCAGAATCCGTTTTGACGGCCCTGGCGGTGGCGAATTACTCGATCGCTTGTTAACACGCAGCGTTCTCGATATGCAACTCGGGCAAGTCCGTTATTCGCTGATCTGCAATCACGAAGGCGGAATTCTCGATGACGTCTTGGTCTACCACTTGGAATCACCCACCGGTGCGCAGTATTTTTTGCTAGTCGTCAATGCGTCGAACCGTCAAAAAATCGTTGAATGGATTACTGCTCAATGGCCTGATGAATCTGTTGTGGAAATGCAGGACCGCACCGTTGATACCGCCATGCTGGCAGTCCAAGGTCCGCGGGCACTGGAGACGTTACAACCATTGTTTGATTTCGATATTTCAGCCATGAAGTACTTTCGCGCCAAAGTTACCAACCAAATGCAAAAGCCCTGTATCCTAAGCCGCACCGGTTATACCGGCGAGGATGGATTCGAATTGATTCTGAAGGCAGACCAAGCGCTGCACGTGAAGCAAAACATCTTTGCGGCTGGTCGAGCGCATGATATCTCCCCCGCGGGACTCGGAGCGCGTGATACCTTGAGAATGGAATCTGCCATGCCGCTCTATGGGCACGAACTCAATGAACAACTCAACCCACTCGAAGCTGGATTAGGGTTTGCTGTTAGTTTTCAAGACCAAGAGGGTAACGATCGTGACTTTATCGGCTGCCAAGCAATTCGACAAACAAAGACGGACGGCGTGAAGCGCACTCGCATCGGACTCCAGCTAGATGGAAAGCGAGCCGCTCGTGAAGGTTATGCTATTTATTGTGATGGACAAGCAATTGGTGAAGTCACCAGTGGTTCCTATTCACCAACACTACAACACCCCATCGCCATGGGCTATGTGAACCAACTCGACCTGCCACTCGGATCCGCACTTGAAATCGATGTTCGCGGCAATATACTACCCGCAACCATCTGCCAACTCCCGTTTTATAAACGTGCTTAATTGAATCAAAAACCAACTTACAATGTGCTCGGTCACACACTTGGCCGTTGATGTTAACACAACATAAGGGACGATTAAATGAATGCTGAAGATCTAATGTATTGCCCAACTCATGAATGGGTCAGTACCACTGAAGAAAACGGCGAAAAGATTGCTACCGTTGGTATCTCTGCGTTTGCAGTAGAACAACTTACAGATCTCGTTTATATGGAATTACCGAGTGCCGGCAATCAAGTAGCAGCCGGACAAGAATTCGGTGAAGTGGAATCGGTCAAAGCTGTGAGTCCTTTGTACAGCCCCGTTTCCGGGGAAGTGATCGCAGTCAATACCGAGTTGACGGATCAGCTCGAAACGCTCAATGACGATCCCTACACTGCCGGTTGGATTATGAAGGTCAAACTTTCTGGAGCTTTACCAGATAACCTACTCGATTTCGCGGCTTATCAGAAACAGTGTGCCGAGTCTTCTTAAAACCCTCGCCTAACAATACGACCACCAGCTATACATAGAAACACAGATATGCCGTACGTCTTTAATACTGTTGATGAACAAGCCGAAATGCTCGCAGCAATCGGCGCTGCATCCATCGACGAACTGTTCGACTGCATCCCACAAGATATGCAATTAAAGCGAGCGCTGAATATTCCCGCTGGCCTTGGAGAAATGGAACTGACTGCTCATATGCAGGCGCTGTCGGTACAAAATAAGAGCGTCAATGAGCAAACCTGCTTTTTGGGTGGTGGTAGTTACGACCATTTTGTGCCCGCTGTTGTTGATGCTTTGGCTTCCCGCGGTGAGTTCTATACGTCCTACACTCCTTATCAACCAGAAGTGAGTCAAGGCAACCTGCAAGTCATGTTTGAATATCAAACCCTGATATGCCAGCTAACGGGAATGGACGTCTCCAACGCCAGTTTGTATGACGGCGGAACGGCCGCCACCGAAGCGATGCTGATGGCAATGAGGGTCACTCGCCGCAACAAAAAAGTTGTCGTCGCCAGTAGCGTTCATCCCGAGTACCGACAAATTTTAGAAACCTATTTCGCATGTATTGGTGCCGAGATGGTCGTCGTCGACTGCAGTATTGGAACAACGCCCGCGGCTGCCGTTGCCCAAGTGGTCGATGAAGAAACCGCAGCTGTTTTGATCCAAAATCCGAATTTTTTTGGTAACGTCGAAGATATCGCGCAGATCTCGGAAATAGCACATGCACAGGGCGCACTGCTCGTGTGTAGTGTTGACCCCATCAGCTTGGGTATTTTGCAGCGGCCCGGAGATGCTGGCGTGGATATCGTCGTGGCCGAAGGGCAATCACTGGGAACTCCCCTGCTCTATGGCGGCCCCTATTTAGGCATCATGGCCTGTCGTGAATCATTCGTTCGACGACTTCCGGGGCGAATCGCCGGCGAAACCGTTGACCGTAACGGTAAACAATGCTGGGTGTTAACGTTGCAAACTCGAGAACAACACATTCGTCGAGAGAACGCAACTAGTAATATTTGTACAAACCAAGGGTTGTTTGCGCTGCGAGCAGCCATTTATCTGTCCGTGATGGGGCCACAAGGCATGCAAGACGTGGCAAACCTCTGCACTCAGAAAGCGCATTATGCCGCCGAACAGTTAATACAACATGACCGATTTGAACTAGCATTCAGTAACGGGTTTTTTAAGGAGTTCGTGGTACGAGATACTCAAAACGACGTGCAACAACTGCTGCAGCAAGCTTGCGAGAACAGCATCCTTGCCGGTCTTCCATTAGGTCAATGGTACGACGAATTGGAAGATTGTTTGTTGATTACCATCACTGAAAAACGAACAAAGCAAGAAATCGATAATCTCGTCAATGTTCTTACTCAGTAAGTCAAACGCCCATACAGTTGTTAACGCACATCAGTCATTGAAGTCACTGACAATCCGATAACCAAAAACAAATACAATCATGCGTAATACTCAAGCCACCAAGCTGATCTTTGAACTTTCTCAACCCGGCCGTAGCGGGGTTTGTATCGCAGCAAGCGATGTACCGCAACAGGATCCTGCAAAATGGTTTCCAGCAGGTGCGCTCGCAGCAAGTGCACCTCCGCTGCCGGAACTTACCGAGCCGGATGTTGTCCGGCACTTTACCAACCTTTCTACCCTCAACATGAGTATCGACACGCATTTTTACCCACTCGGGTCCTGCACCATGAAATACAACCCCAAACGCAACGAGCGAATCGCAGCGTTTGATGGACTGGCGCAAATCCACCCCTATCAACCTGATGAGACTGTGCAAGGAATGCTGCAACTGCTCTATAGCCTACAAGATATGCTCGCCGAAATCTCGGGCTTGCCCGTCGTCTCGCTGCAACCTGCTGCTGGAGCACATGGGGAGTTGACTGCACTGATGTTGGCGGCGGCCTATTATCGCGAGCGCGGTGAAAAACGCACAACCGTCCTCGCACCCGATAGCGCTCATGGTACAAACCCTGCGAGCGCTCGTATGGCGGGATTTGATTTTGAGACGATTCCGAGTTGCAGCGATGGCCGAGTCGATATCGAAAAACTCAAAGAACATTTGAATGACCAAACCGCAGTATTTATGATCACTAACCCAAGTACGTTGGGGCTGTTTGATGATCAAGTCCAAGAGATTTCTGACTTGGTACACCAGTCCGGAGGGCTCATCTATCTCGACGGGGCGAATATGAACGCCATCTTGGGGATCACTCGACCTGGGGATTTCGGAGCGGATATGATGCACTTCAATCCACATAAAACATTTAGTGGACCACATGGCGGTGGAGGTCCGGGAGCTGGTCCGATTTGTGTAACCGATGAACTAGGGCCCTATTTACCCAAGCCACTCGTTGGATTCGATGACAGTTCACAAACTTATTTCCTAGATAACAATCGTCCGAAATCTATTGGCCGAGTTCGCAGTTTTTTCGGCAACGTCGGGGTATTGGTTAGAGCGTATAGCTATATCTTGTCGCACGGCCCAGTCGGTCTAAAACGGATCGCTGAAAATGCTGTACTGAATGCGAATTACTTGCTGAGTCAAGTTAAAGGGTTTCTTGATGTCCCACTGGGAAATCGCTGCATGCACGAATTTGTCGCTAGTGCTGAATCGATTGGTAAACAGAATGGCCTCAAACAACCCGCCATGGATATCGCTAAACGATTACTCGATTATGGATACCATCCGCCGACTGTCTATTTTCCATTGACCGTACATGAAGCAATGATGATGGAACCTACCGAAACGGAAAGCAAACAAACGCTCGATGCATTTGCCAATACGCTCGCAGCCATTGTCCAAGAGTCTCCCGAAGAGCTGGCCACGGCTCCTCATTCAACCATCATCAGTCGCCCCGATGAAGTGCAAGCCGCTCGAAAGCCCATAATGAAATGGACGCCCAAGCAGGATTAACATTCCCAGAGATGCGGTTGATTCTAGATCCACCTCAATCCGGTAGCTGGAATATGGCTGTCGATGAAATGCTGTTGCTCGCTGCTCAAGTCAACAAACAAGCAGTCCTGCGGCTGTATCAATGGAATCCCGCTACGCTGTCGCTGGGCTATTTTCAATCCTATAAAGAAGCTCAAACATACGAATGGTCCCAGCAACTTCCTTGGCTCAGGCGCTCAACCGGTGGTGGAGCCTTGCTGCACGACCAAGAGCTTACGTATAGCCTCGTTTTTCCCAGTCATAATCTTGCGTCGCAACAAATCGCGGACGTCTATGATCTTGTGCACAAATCATTGATCGACACTTTGAAGCAGTTCAGCATTCAAGCAATAACCGCAAATGCAACACAGACGCCGAACAAACAACAAGACTCGTTCCTGTGCTTTAAACGACGTTGCGAGTGTGACGTATTGCTGAACGATTTCAAGATAGCCGGTAGCGCGCAACGAAGGAATCGCGATTACGTACTGCAACATGGCAGTGTACTGACAGGACAATCAGTATTTGCGCCTGAATTACCAGGCATCCACGAATTGAGCAGTTCAGATATGAACGCAAATATATTGCAGTCAGCTTGGGTGCCATATCTACAGAAACTATTTAACACTGTTTTTGTCGAAAAGCCCTTAACAGACGATGAAAAACGCGTTGTCACTACGATCCAAGTATCAAAATTTGACGCCGATACTTGGAACATGAAACAATAGTATTTACCGCTATTTAGGGGGGGGTGGTGCGATTGACGCCCCTACGATTTATTGCTAGTATTTTGTAATACGAATAAACACTTGTCACGTATTGCTCCAATACACCAGTTCACAACCAGCTTGCCACATTTTATTTTTCCCGTGGGAAGACAATAAAAGTATTTCCTTTTGGGTTGCATTTTGGAATAATACCAACGACTTCCCAGTGTGACCTAAAGTTTGATTGACGTCTAATTGTTCTTATATTATTGTTGTGTCGTCAAACCTAAAAGTGATCGTTGGTTGTATGAAAGCTAAACTTTGCGTCTTAAAAGGACCTAGTGAAGGCAAAGAGATTACAATTCCCGTTTCCAAGTTTTTCATTGGACGCGGCGAGGATTGTCATTTGCGGCCGAAAAGTGATGCCATCAGCCGTCATCATTGCGCAATCATTATTACTGATTCTCAAATTGCAATCCGCGATTTTGGTAGTAAAAACGGTACATTTGTTAACGACCAACGAGTGGAAAATATTGCCATCCTTAACAATGGGGACAAGGTAGTCGTTGGCCCTCTCTCATTTAAACTCGTACTCGATTATAGTCTTGGTGGAACAAAACAACCGAAGGTTCAGGGTGTTGAAGACGTTGCACAGCGCAGTGCTTCGCGCAATCTGGAAGTCAGTACCTCTGATGATGATAGTATTGCCAGCTGGCTAGAAACTTCGATTCTAGAAGATATTAACTCTGACGATTCTGATACCGTTACGCGTCAATTTAAGCTCGAAGACATAAAAAACATCGAGCCACTTGTAGACGCTGAAGGATCGACTGACGAAGAAGAAGAAGAACAAGAAGAACAAGAAGAAGAAGAAGAAGAAGAAGAAGAAGATACTCAGGTAACGGGGGGGAAACG
>CAWVZW010000122.1:0-8990 GCA_963934735.1 uncultured Planctomycetaceae bacterium | reverse complement strand
ACTGAGTAACAGCATATATGCACAACGATGATCATTATGCGTGATTATATGCTAGGAATTGAATGAATCATAGCACACAAATGGTAACTTTCTGTCATTTTGTATTACTAGGCATATTTTGGGCGTGTTTACGCTCATTCGAGTCCGTAATTGCTGCAAATATCGCGTCAGAAAAACATTTTCCGCGATTAATCAATACTCAGCACTTTTTTTGCTCAGAAGGAGTCTTAAAAAGATCTTGGTCCGCGTACTGTCGTTCAGTCCGTAACGGTTACCACGGAACCATCAACCGAAATGCGTCCCGCGTTTAACCATCTCAAGACCTTCGGGTAAGCTTCGCATTCCGCGACAAACACTCTTTGCCGTACATCTTCGGCGCAATCACCGGCGGCAACCTGCACGGTATGTTGGAAAATGATAGGGCCGTGATCGAATTCATTATCAACGAAATGGATCGTACAGCCACTTACCGTTACGCCGGAATCAACGACAGCTTGATGTACTCGATTGCCGTACATTCCTTTCCCGCAGAACGCTGGAATCAAGCTAGGGTGAATATTGACCACTCGATTAGTAAAGTCACTGGGAATCAACACGTGTTTCAAGAATCCCGCCATCACGACATAATGGACGCCCAGCTCCCGGGAGCGACGAAACATCTCGTCACGATATTCATCAGGCGAATCAAATTGTCCTCTAGCGACAACCTGCGTTTCAATACCGGCAGTTCTCGCAATGTCTACGCCACCAACTTCCGCGCTACTCGAAACGACTAGGCAAACCTCAACTTCAAGCGTTCCCTTGGATACGCAATCAATGATATTACTTAAGGTGGTCCCACCACCGGAAATCCACACTGCAATTTTTATCATCACACTGCCAATCGACAAACCGTATTTATTGAATTTGCTTCACAAACAATTCCAAGGCATCATCTCCAATTACATGTTGCACACTTTCGCAATTCAGCGCCACCGTAGCGATACTCTCGGCCAGCGTTTCTGCGGCAATGAACTCACCGTGTCGTTCAATGGCCTCAGAAAGGGCGGCGGATTGCGTGACTACGGCGACCTTAATCTTATCCGTAAAATCACATTCAATTTCTTTCCGGCGATCCTGTACCAACCTCACAACATCCCGAGCGAAGCCTTCACAAATGAGGACGGAATTCAATTCCGTATTTAATACGACGACACAATTGTCACCCTGCGCAGCTGCCCAACCGTCCTTCGCCGCCAGTCCAACTTGAATTTCGTCCGCCTTCAAAACCACATCTTCAGACTCGAGCGTCAAGGTTACTTGCCCATCGCTTTCAAGCTGTGCTAACAGCGCGCCGCCATCGGCGTTGCCCAAGGCATTCTTCACCTGCGGTAACAATGGGCCTAAACGGGGGCCAAGGAGTTGAAAATTTGGGGAAACTACGTAAGTGATATATTCATCCCCACTTGTGGAATAGCTTATGGATTTCACATTGAGCTCCTCCCGTAATAACAAGTCGTGCGATTCGAGCCATTGTTGATGTTCGGTATCGACAAGGATTACTTCAACCCCTAACAACGGCTGGCGCACCTTCAGTTTTGCATTCATCCGGGCGCTACGGCCCAAACTAGCAATTTCACGGAGCGTTGCCATTCTCGCCGACAGCGAATTGTCGACCACCGCGGAGTCTAATTCGGGATAATCACACAAATGAACGCTCTCCCGTAACGCACCCCCATAAATATCTGTGAGTCCATTCCAAATAGTGTCACTCAAAAAAGGCACAAAGGGGGCTATCAGTTTTGTGACCGTAACAAGGCATTCATACAACGTCCAGTAGCCATCAAGTTTGGCTTGACTTTCTTTATCAGACGCCCAAAACCGATCACGACTGCGGCGTACAAACCAATTACTTAGCCCATCCACAAACTGATTAATTGCGAGCGCGGCGCCGTAATTATCATACCGATCCATCTTTTCAGTGACCTCGGCTATCGTCATGTGTAATTCACTCATTGCCCAGCGGTCCAACTCATCCCGCTGTGAGATTTCCCGATACCCGTGTCCGGAAACAAATTCATTCGGCAGCAGTTGATCAATACCAGTGGTCAAGGACACGCCTGGATCAAACTCATCAATATTAGCATAGATTGTGAAAAAACTATAAACGTTCCAGAGTCGCAATATAAACTCTGGCATACTTTCTTTAATGGCCTGCTCTTTATATCGAATAGGAGTCCAGGGCGCTTGATTCGCAAAAAAGTACCACCGCAACGCGTCCGCTCCAAATTTTTCAAAGATTTCATTTGGTTCGCGATAATTACGTTTACTTTTCGACATCTTTCGTCCGTCTTCACCGAGCATTAGGCCCAGCACCACACAGTTGCGATACGGATGTGGATACTCCCGTGAGACATCAGATGTGACCGCAGTGCCGCCGAACAGCATTGTACTAATCGCCAATTGGCTATAGAACCATCCACGAGTCTGATCGATTGCTTCGCTTATAAAGTCCGCGGGAAATTGATCCTTGAATTCTTCCCGGCCCTGGTGCGGGTAACCCCATTGAGCAAACGGCATTGCCCCGGAATCATACCAGCAATCGATAACCTCCGGAACTCGCTGCATACGCGCGCCCTCGGAAAACGGTGAGTCATACGTTATCGCGTCAATGTAAGGTTTATGAACCTTAAGATGTTCTGACAATTCGGGAGCTGCAGCTTTGGCAGCATCCCACACTTCCATACCGACCGCCCCTGGCTTGGCAATAACCTCATCATAGCAGGCAACCGCTTCGCGTTTTCCCGTCACATCACATTCCCAGATCGGAAGCGGCGTGCCCCAATATCGTTCACGCGACAACGACCAATCCACGTTTGATTCGAGGAAATTGCCGAACCGACCATCTTTGATATGCTCCGGCTGCCAATTGATTTTTTGATTGTTCGCCAGTAATTCGTCTTTGAATTCCGTCGTCCGAATAAACCAACTCTCCCGCGGGTATTGAATCAGCGGGTCCTCATCGGCACGCCAGCAAAATGGATAATCGTGAAGCACCTGGTCCAGTAAAACCAAAACGCCCTTCTCTCGCAACTCCCGACAAATATCTTTGTCAGCTTCCTTGACCCACCGGCCCTCGTAGCTCGCTGCCTCGGAGGTAAACTTACCATCAGGCGCCACGGCGCAAATCAACAAAGGTCCTTGTCCCTCAGCAAACCGGCCTTGCTGTTGCACTAATACTTCATAATCAATTTCCCCAAACGCTGGGGCTTGATGAACAACACCTGTGCCACTCGCCGTCGTAACAAAAGCTGCCTCCACCACTCTCCAAGCAACATGCTGTTTCGTACCATCAAGTAATTCTCCCTGTTGCTCACCTGACTGCCCATGATAGAAATCGAAAGGCGGGGTATAGCGTTGGCCAATCAACTCCGAACCGAGGCATGTCGTTTTCACTTCCAATTCAAGCTTAAATTTGTCACTAAGTGACGCAACCAAATCAGCCGCGATGATAAACGTTTTACCCGATTCGCTATCGTGTGCGTACGCATACGTCAATTCTGGGTGCACCGCTGCAAACTGATTGCTCGGCAACGTCCAGGGCGTTGTCGTCCAAATCAGTAGCGACACATCCGGTTGGTCGATTAGAGGGAACTCGACATAGACGCTAGGGTCAGCAGTTTCACGGTATCCCTGCCCAACTTCTCCAGCGCTGAGAGCCGTTCCACCCTGAGCCCACCACCACACAATCTTATGGCCCCGATACAACATTCCTTCGTCGAACAATACCTTTAACGACCACCACACGCTCTCTACATAGGACTGATGATAGGTTACATAGGCCTGATCTAGATCCACCCAGAATCCGAGTCTTTCAGTGAGCTCTTCCCACTCTCGCATATAACGCCAAACACTTTCATGGCATTTATGGATAAATTTTTCAATCCCGTAGGCTTCGATCTCTTCCTTAGAATGGATACCAAGTTCTTTGCATACTTCAACTTCGACTGGTAGTCCGTGGGTATCCCAACCAGCCTTCCGTTCACACAAAAAACCCTTCATCGTTTTATATCGCGGGTAAAGATCCTTGATCGCACGGGTCAAACAGTGCCCAGGGTGAGGCATACCATTAGCTGTCGGGGGACCTTCATAAAAAACGAACCGCGGACTATTTGCTCGATTGGCAAGAGTCTTGTTATAAAGCTCATCAGTCTTCCACTGACGCAAAACGCCTTTTTCAAGATTCGGAAAGTCCGGATTGTTCGAAACTGTTTTGAACATAACTATTCTTAGAGGATTATACTACTCACTAGTTTGCAACGGTGGCGTGCCCCGAACTATTTCTCCTTTGCCTTCTCATCATCATCCTCTCCATCAGTTTTGTCAGCGTCGTCATTTTTACTTTCAGAATCATCCGCCCCTTTGCCGTCATCGACATTCTTGCTATGCGTGACCGGCTTTTTGGTTGCCGGGTCCACAAATGTGAAGTCGTCTTCGAACTCCTCAACAACATCATACTCGCCTTCGTCTTCGTCCTCAAAGTCATCATCAAACTCATCGTCGAAGTCATCATCGTCAAATTCCTCGACGTCCAACTCTTCATTGTCTTCCTCATCGTCTTCCGTGGAGTTAACAATAACAGGAAGCGACGGATCGTAAACTCCGACGCTACCATCAGCAGTTATCAAACCAACTTCCAAATCGTCGCCAGTGATTACTACTGGTGAATCAAGTACACATGTCATCCATCTATTCCTTTATAGGCACACTTAGTTAAGTTTCTTTTTGTTTAGGGTATCGCCGTCAAAGCTCATCGTCACTCAGTTTTAGATTGCGGTGAGAATATACAAGTGTCGCTAGCTAACAACACTTGGGATAGTCATCGTCTGCTAATTTATCGACCCAGCCGTTATTTGACAACGGCGGTTGGCCACATTCTTTAAACAACTGGAGATATATTACTGAGTTCCACCTAAATTGATTAGGTGTGATAGTCCGAGTTAAACTTTACATACTCACACGTCAGGTCACTCGACCAGATCATTGCCTGTCCCGCGCCGCGCCCCACCACCAGTTCTATGTTGGTAACAAACCCATTCTGCATTGAGCTAGAGACTTCCGCCTCATCAAAACTGATCGGCGTTTCGTTTTGGAAAAGGAGAAACCCGTTCAATTTAAGTTGTAGTTCTTTCGGATCAAAATCAGCTCCAGCATAACCTGCGGCCGAGACAATTCGCCCCCAGTTCGGATCTCCACCCGCCACGCAGGTTTTGACTAAATTACTCGCTCCCACGGAATTTGCCACCTTCCGAGCGTCTGCATCGTCGACCGCTCCAGAAACGCTAATCTCCATCAAGTGCGTCGCGCCTTCTCCGTCGGCCGGGATCATTTTGGCCAACTCAATCAACGCGGAGGTCAACTCGTCCGCAAATGTTTTCAAGTCTCCCCCGGCCAATACAGTACCAGTGGCCCTCCCGTTGGCCAGTAACAATAACGTGTCGTTTGTGCTGGTATGACCTTCTACGCTAATACAATTAAAACTTTGATTTGCCGACGCGGATAAAAGTCGCTGCGCATCTGCGGTCTCCAAAGCGGCATCCGTGAGTACGCAAGCGAGCATCGTCGCCATATTTGGGCCGATCATTCCCGCACCCTTCGCGACCGCCGCCAAACGCACAGGTCCTTGACTAGTTTCAATACACCGGTGAACGATCTTTTCCGACTTATCGGTCGTAAGGATACCTCGGGCTGCGTTGAGAAAGGCCGCAGGCGTCGAGTCCAATTGGTTACATGCAACTTCCGCTGCCGGCGCGAGTTTCTCCATGTCCAAATGAACGCCAATAATACCCGTGGACATTACCAGTACTTGTTCCTTTTCAATTTTTAGCTCATCGGCCACCGCAGAGACCATCGTATCAACATCTTGTTTTCCCTGCTGCCCTGTGCAAGCGTTGGCATTGCCTGAATTGACAACGATTGCTCTGCAGGTGGAGTGTGGTGTATGTTTGCGACACCAATCGACAGGTGCGGCACATACGAGGTTCTGCGTGAAGACACCTACACAAACGGCATCCACTTCACTCGCAAATATCGAATAATCAGGCATCGCGTCGTCGCTCTTCACGCCACTGTGGTGACCCGAGAACCGAAATCCCGCCGGTAATTCAACGTTCGACATATTAGTTTTCCCGCAGACTATAAAAGCGCCGTGGCTTCATCGTAACCGCACATTAAATTGAAATTCTGGACAGCGGCGCCCGCGGCTCCTTTAATTAAATTATCGATCGCACTCACCACCACAAGTCTGTCGCCGTTTTCAAATACAGCGAGGTCACAATAGTTTGTGTTGGCTACGTTTTTGGTTTCAACAGGATGGTCTACCACGCGCACAAACTGTTCATCACAATATGTCTCTCGCAGTGCCGACATGGCATCGTTAGCAGAAACGCCTTCGCTAGGGCGGACGTAACAAGTCGTAAATATCCCTCGATGCATTGGAACTAAGTGTGGCGTAAACAATAACTCACAAGTTTCACCTGCAGCAGAGGAACAATACTGTAAAATTTCAGGAGCGTGGCGATGTGTTCCCACTCCGTAAGCCTTCACTGATTCATTGCTCATGCAATATTGAAATGCCGGGTCCGTATTACGACCAGCGCCACTCACGCCACTCATTGAATTGACAATGATATCCTGCGGAGAAACCAATTTTCCCTGCAACAACGGTGCCAACGCCAATATTGCAGATGTTGGATAGCAACCCGGATTCGCGACCAGATTGGCGTTACGAATATCGTCCCTGTAGAACTCCGGCAGCCCATAGGGCACACTCCCAAGTCGTTCCCGATCGGGATGTTCAACGCCATACCATTTTTCATAAACCGCGACATCGTTTAATCGGTAATCCGCGCTAAAATCAACGACTTTAACGCCAGCGCTTGTTAAACCGCGTACGGTATTTGCAGACGCGGCATGAGGCAAACAGCTAAACGCGAAATCAACCTCCGCGCCAATTGTTTCCACGTCTAATTGTGTTAACGGTAAATCAAATGAATTTGTCAGCGACGGATGAACATCCTGTAAAGACAATTCGCCTTCCTGGCGACTCGTCGCAATTACCACATCTGCGTCCGGATGCCGCGCAAGGATTTTCAATAATTCAAGCGCGGTATATCCTGTCGCTCCAATAACTGCAATTCTAGTTGTCATCTCATAACCCTCAATAACTCAACAACTACCCTCGGAAAATGTGGTAGACAAATAGTATAGTGGTTCGAGGCAAATAACTTAACCAGTGAAATCCTCAAGAATTGATAGTAGCTGCGACAAAACCATCGCGGTCGCCCCCCAAATCACACCCTCGGAGACCCGAAAACCAGGAACATTTACCGGTTTCCACGAATATGCTATGTTCGAATACGTCCCACGCCCTGCCCGCACTTCACTCAGTTTGACGAGAAACGTAGAATCCACCTCACCCTCATTGGATATTACTTGTGAGTCGTCAGTTAGCGTGGCGACAAACGGGAACATCAAATTATTACTGCGATATACGTACACGGGTTCCAAACCCGCAATTACTGATATCGATTCTGACGCTATGCCGATCTCTTCGTGTGTTTCCCTGACGGCGGCCATCTGCCACGACTCACCCGAGTCCACACCACCGCCTGGAAAACTTATCTGACTCGCGTGATGTTGCAAGGTTGCCGCCCGTCTTGTAAGCGTGACCGACAATTCATCTTCTATTGTGTGCAACAGTATTAACACGCCTGCTTGCCTCGTATTACTGCCGCAAGGCCCACGGTGTCGCCCGTAGCAGAATGGCGGTTGCATCTTAGCATGACAATTCGCGACGTCTTTGTCAGACCAACTAACCGATGCGAGGTAATCAATCAAAGCCTCATTCATGTTTCACCTCGTAGACTGCATAATACGAGTACTGGCCAGCGGGTGGGAATTGTTTAACAAAGCGAGTATCGCCAGTGAATCGTTTTACCCCCTCCTCACTAAACTGGGAAATCAACAGGTATTTCGCATTGTAGATAACTGCTGCGGAAGCAATTTCCTCGTTGCTAAGTTGTCTCAGACCTCGCCGTCCGTTGCGTAACGGATAAAGCGCCTCTTGCAGGTCATACCATTTGACTAATCCAGCGGCATCTTGTGGCATATCTTTCCGCGTAACGACCTCTGCACGCAACGCATTCCACTTAAACGTTTGCTGTCGCACTGGCGTAATAATTACCGCGTCACTAGGGGTATGTAGCCGAATCCATTGACAACAGGCCAAGAAATGTTGTGAAATTCGCATTGTCACTCCATGTTGTCGATAAGGATCGCTCATCTTTGCTTGGGGCAGGGCCAATACGTCCCCGCGAGGTCGTGGGTCCCAGAATCGTGCTCGTTGAACATTCCAAACTGGCCAGACAGCAACAAACGCCGTCAATAACACTAGCGCCTTGGCCATGCCGCCACTACGTTTGGCCAACCCAGTGCCAACAGCCACCGCTCCAAACGCCGCTGCCACAGGAACCAAAACATCACTGGTTCGAAACCAATAGAATCGCAAGAACGAATGTTGCAACGGCGATTCTGAGCCTAACCCATAATTCAGCAAAATCCCCGTCCCACATAGAACCAGACTCAATACAGCAAAACGCAACAGAACTAGCAATTCACTCGGCACGTTGGATCCCGCCCGCCACCACACAACAAGTGAAACCACACACAATGCCCCAAATTTAAGATACCGGTCAACCTGAAAACTGGAAAAAAGAAGGTGATGTGATAACCGTACGTGAACGGATATATAGTTCGCGCTACTCACATCCGCTGGGTCCGCCGACGCTGTTAGCTCCCACGCCGGAACGAACCCGATTAAGCCGATACATAGGCCAATCCCACACGCTAATACTTCGCTCTTCTTTAGGGATCGAAACCCTAGCATTACCCGTACGCGATACAACACGACTAACAACGTTATCCAACCTCCGACCAACACATGAAAGGCG
>CAWVZW010000121.1:0-9161 GCA_963934735.1 uncultured Planctomycetaceae bacterium | reverse complement strand
CGGCACTGCGAATATATTCTCGGTTAACATCAAGCACAACATCCCGAACTCGCAGTAACTTCTTCATCGTGCCAACCATCTCGTTGACTTCTTCCATAGAATAGTTTGATTCAAATTCAATTCCCTCACGAGAATCTGTCTGAGCGATTTTTATGATCTCGTAAACATCTTGCTGACTACGACTGGCCAACTTGCCCAATACCGGATTCGAGGTCAGACAGTTTTCGATATAACTCATCTCAAAGACATCGGCAGTATCACCAATGATTTCGCCAAGGTTATAGATATCAGCACGGTTTGCAAGCATATCTGGAATCTGGAATTTCTCGCCACTTTCCGTATAGGGGTTGCCTGCCATAACTACACAGACTTTGCGACCCCGTAGATCGTACGTACGAGTTTGACCTTTGTAGACACCTTCGATTTTCCGTTGGGCATCACACAAGGAAATGAACTTCTGCAAGAACTCTGGATTACAATGTTGGATATCGTCCAAATAGATCATTACATTGTCACCCATCTCGAGTGCCAAGTTTAGTTTTTGCACTTCTTCGCGTGCGCCTGCGTTGGGGGCTTCTTCCGGATCAAGCGAGGTCACCGCATGACCAATCGCTGGGCCATTGATCTTCATAAAGATCACGCCAAGGCGATTTGCAATGTATTCCATCAATGTCGTCTTACCGTAACCTGGAGGCGAAACGAGCAACAACAAGCCCATCAAGTCAGTCCGTTTATCCTCGCCCACGACACCAATTTGTTTGGCGAGGTTATCACCAATAAGGGGTAAGTAAACCTTGTCGATTAACTTGTTTCGAACAAACGAAGTTAAAACACGCGGCTTGAATTCATCCAACCGCATGCCTTTGCGGGCAACATCCACGACTTCTTTTTTGACATCAATATAATCTCGATAGGCCGGCACGATCACACGATCAAAACGTTCTAATTTCGTAACAAACGCATTGTAGTTTAATGGATATTTATTACTTTGGATTGTGGCGTGATTACCAATCATTCCCTGAATTTCGAGATCCACCGTACCGCCAACAATTTGCTTATCATCTATTGGGCCACTCATCAACATGACCGCCAACTCATCCACATAATCGATCGCGGTTTCACCGTGATCGGCGGATTCTAGAAATGCTTCAATCCAATCTCGTAACAGAATAAAGCGATCTTGCGGGCTGTCCACTAAACGGTTTGTAGAGTCTTCGAATTTTTTCAGGAAGCTATTCTGCTGCAAATGACGGTTAAAGGCCTGGTGCAAATCGGCCGCCCGACGACTGATTGCAAACGAAGTACTGACCGTCCGCTCTTCGAACAGATAATTCGCTGCTTGATGTACATAATCCTCCGAAAACAAACTCGTCGTTTCCACAAACTGGGCCAACAACGGTTCCAGTACCGCTACATATTGTTCTTGCTCGACACTAGCCGGGAATAACTCAGAAATAGTCCCTACGCCTTGTAAACGTAACTGCATCAACTGTTTGTTCTGCTGATCCCCAAAATAATCCCAAAACAATCGCCCTAACGCTCGAGCTTTGGTGTGATACCGCAGCAACCCAATCGCCAATTCCATATCGACTAGGCCTTTAATGATTTTATCTGCGTCGAGATCGTGTACGCCTTTAGCATAAGCTTCCGTATATCTGGGCGCCATGAATTTTTGGATTTCGCTTAGCCGTTGCGTTTCGTCTAACGACCCATATTTCTCCAACGACAATTCACTGTCACTCTTAATGAACTCCAACATCCGCCAAGCTAGATATTCACCTCGATAAACCTCAACGTTCTCCGAAATTACCTCTTGCTGCCAGACTTCGCGAGTGGCCAGCAATTGTTCGTCAGTGATCAATTCGAAAAAGTCCGTACCCGTCAGGTGCAGGTACATTTCGCCGTCACGTAAAACAGTTGTCAGATCTAGTGCTTGAACGTTGACGGAAAAATGATGGCTACCAAACTTAATGACATTTTCACCCCCGACAAATAGTTCTTGGCGGTCCTTTAATTGGCGAACTGCATCTTCTCGAATCGTCTTCAGTTGACTCTGAACATCGTCAACTTTCACACTGTCTTCTAACTCCTTGAGCTGGTTCACTAAGTCTCGGATCTTGTCGATCATAAGATCCGAGGCATAATATGCGTTGATCTCATTTACCGATTCCAGGCTGTTGATACGAGCTTTAACGCCTTTGAGTATTCGCTCCGCCGCCTTCATTAATGCATTGGCTCGTTTATTGCGCGTCTCGATTAGTGACACTTTACGAGTTTCAAACGCGTTGTAAATTTCTTCTCGTTTCTCCGTCAATTGCAATACGAATTCGTCGAACTCGGCAAATTGGCCTTCGAGCTCTTCGAGTTGGATCATGACCTTTGTCAGGAACTCTTCACATTTTTCGGGGCTATCACAGATATCCAGATAATTCACGACGGCTTGATTCAACAGCTTCATTTGCGAATTGAATTCAGCCACGCCTTCCACGCTCATCAAGTCCTTAATCCGACCTTTGAGTGACGCACGAGCCGTGTTTACTTTTCCGAAGATCACCGAAATATTGTCGATAATACGAGTCCGGTGTGTGGCATCATCAATATCAAGATTGCTGACGATATCAATCAACATTTCAAGTTCTTGAGCGCCCTCAGAAATCGCATCAGCCAACGCATTAGCCGCGGTAACTTTCTTCAGGGCGGCAATCGATGCTGTTTGAGCATCAATCCGCTCAGCATAAGGATCTAATGCGTTGTCACGCAACAAAAACTCGACGCATCGCTGTGAGACGCGCTCACTCGACTCCGCGACTTCCGCCTCTAAGTTTTCGATCAGCGGTATTTCTGAATAACGTAATTCTCGTAGCGATACGATCTCACCACGGACTGCTCGCAGGCCAGCTAGTGACTTGACAAAATCATCTACATTTTCAAATCTACTGTTAATAGCAACCCGCAGTATTTCTTCAACGTTTTGTTGTACCTGGCGAGTTTGATCGGCGCTGTTTTTCTTGACGCGGACAACCTTTTCAAATTCATCAATCGCTGATTCCGCTGATTGACGGATTTGTGTTAACGGTTTGGCGACTTCAAAACAATTTTCCGATGAGATCCAAAAGTAGGAATCGACGATGCCCGACGAAGTTCGTACCAAATCATGATACAAACCCGAATAGGTATCATCTTTTTCGATTAACCCTAGAACCTCATGACACTCAGCCATACCGCGGACGACTTCTTTGTTGCCAATTTTATACAAGAAAGAATCCGTGTTAGTTTCGGGCTGAAAATCATCGGAAACATAAGGCGTTTGCCATATTTGCAAGACGTGGTGTTTTTGAGCGTCGTCTTGAGCGCGAAAACAAACCATCTCGCCAGCGTGAAAAAAGGATGTGCCGTTACAAACGGTAGGCGTATCCACCTTTTGCTCGATTAAGTTGTATCGCAGCAATACATATGTTCCAGAATCTGAATTGTAGAAGACATACATATAATCTTCGCCATTGGGTGCATCCAAACGGCGATCATATTTCATCTGCTGCAAATTAATATCAAAGACCTTAAATTCACCGGTGGCCAACGCATAACCGTTGGAAAAGATGACGCCATGATCATCCGGCAACATTACACAGGAATCCGCAATCGAATCAATCCGCCACACCTGCTGGATCTTCTCATTATAAATAAAATAACGGAAATCATTTTCTTGGTACGGCCGAATCTTAAGCAAAATAATTGTGCCCACGGTGGCGTATAGCACTTCTGCATCATCTAGCGTCTGGTCGACATGTTCTACAGATTCCGAGTAGATACCTTCACCAGTTAAAGTGTTGTTTTCAATCTTAATAGTAAGATCACCACCAACGGTTTCCACAAACACGCGATCATCAATACTAATATGGGGATGTCGGCCTTCCTGGAATGATTCCCGTGGTGGACGCTTCCAGTCGAATTCATGCTGTGTTGGAAAATGGACTTCATGGTCACTACGGTTATCAACATAAACTAGCTTTTCGCCGGTAATTTTCCATTTCAAACTCTTAACGTCATTGTCCCCTTTACCGACTTTGAAGGTCATGAAGAGATTTGGACCGATAGCAAAGAACTTGGTGAACTCCGCATCCTTATAGTATTTATAGATTTCCTGAAAATCACGCTGAAACTGCTGATCGGAAATCAAATCTGATTCTACGCTATGAAATGACTGGTCCTCAAATCGGTATACGGAAAATACATCATCGATATGTGTCGTCTTTTTCAACCCAAAATGGATGTTGTAACCAAAGACTATCTGGTCACCAATCGCGATCATGTCCCGCGGAACACAATTGTGTTTCGTCGTAACGCGTTCCGATCCAAGCAAGACCGTTTCAATCGAACCAAATACGTCCTTACGGATTTGTCCTAATTGTTGCAGCCGCTCCCGCAGATCTTGCGCGTAACCTTTGAGCCGGTTACGTATGATTTCATACGTGCCACTTTCAAGTTGCGGAGTTGCTGGTTCTGGCGAGCTGCCATCATCAACATCGGGTTGCTGTTCTTCTGAAGCCATGATACGAATTCTTAATTTTTCCTGAGGCAACGGGTTGCCTACCTAAAGCAGATTGATTCCAAGGGTTACACGACTACGTCTCCCCAATCCGCACCACTGCAAACCGTCATCGGCTTGCGTGTCCAACAGGTCTCGAGTTTTTCCCTTGGAAAGGGTCGTCACGAGACTTGCTAGCACGGCTGGCAATACGTAGCATCAAGCTAGGTTAGCTTTGAGCGTTGCCGTTAGATTCAACCGTTAGAACATCGCCAGCTACGGTATCCGAGATACCTTTGCTTTTAGCCATCCCTAACAATCCTTGCAATTCATGCCGCAGTAAATCCGTCTTAGCTAGGCCGATCATTTTGGCAATCAATGCCGCGATCGATAGATCCTTGACGTCGTCACTACTGAGGTTAAATTGTTCGACCATTCCTAAGATACGAGCTTGGAAGTACTCAGGATCTCCGTTAAAGAAGGTATTCTTAACGTCTGTTAATACGCCACTGTTTTCAACAAAGCGGTCAATTACTTTACCGCCTTTGACCGCATTGACGATCTGGTCAAAGAATGTTGACTCGCCACCCACAATATCAATCTTTGAATTTTTGAGCGCTTCACCCATGATATCCGCTTGAGCTTCGGCAATCAGACGCTGAGCGTCAATTGCTGCGATTTCAATATCTTTGTCTTTCTTCAGACGGATCTTGAATTCTTCGTGGTCTTTACCAACGTCATCAAACAGTTTCATGGCGTTCGCTTTTTCTTCGATACCTTGAGCTTCAGAACTGTACTTCAACTTCATCACTTCGGCTTCGGCCGTTCCTTCTTTCTCGATACCATCTGCCATGGCGACAAGTCCGAGAGCTTCGGCTTCAGCAGTTCGCTGCAGGATTGCTGCTTCTGCGAAACCATCTTTCTCTTTGGATGTCGCTTTGGCTTCTTGAACTTGAGCTTCTGCCAAGCCACTCGCAGCCAGGTCGGCCGTTTTGGCTTCAGCTAACATCTTGGTAGCATGCGTTTCCTTTTCGGCTCGTTGTCGTTCTGCTTCAGCTTCAATTACGATTTGTTCAGCATTGCGTTCGGCTGCTTGTTTCTGAGCATCCGCAGCTTTCACTTCCTTAATCAATGCTTCTTCTGCTTCCATATCAGCTTTGGTCACGGTAACACGTTTTAAACGATCAACTGTAGCGAATTGTTCGGTATCCTTGATACGTTCGGTTTCTTCAACCACTCCACGTTCAACGATGACACGTTCACGAATCACTTCTTGGATAGCGCGTTTTTCGACTTCAATCGCTTTGTCTTTATCGATATCAGCCAAAGCAATGACACGTTCACGATCCGTGGCTTCTAAGCCACGATCTCGTTCTACCCGTTCTGTTTCAACCGCATCGGTTCGTTCTTTGTTCTTGCGAGCAACAATAATCTGGCGATCTTTATTTTCTTCAGCAACTTGCAGCTCTTCTTCGGTCGTAATTCGGCGTGATTCTGCACGCAAACGTTCTTCTTCGCGAACCACAGCACCCTGAGCTTGCTCGCGAGCGGTGACTTCTTCGATTTCACGTTGCTGACGTTGTTCCGCTTCGACCTGTTGACGTTCTAAGGCCAAAATCGCTTCACGAGCTTCCACGTCCTGCTTAACAATCGCTTTTTCTTTTTCACGGATGATATCGTTTGACTGGATTGCTTCGCGAGCAGTGAGGTCAGTAATCTTCTTAATACCTTCCGCATCAAGAATATTATTAGAGTTCATTAGCTCTAACGGAGTTTGTTCTAGATAGTCGATGGCAGTACTCACAAGCTCGTAGCCTTGCAGGTCTTCTGGGTCACCTAGAAGTTCTGTAATTTCGATTTTGAAACGGTCGCGATCTGTATAAAGGTCAACAAAATCAAATCGCTTACCAATGGTCTTTAGAGCTTCAGAAAACTGAGCGTCGAATAATTCGACCAAAGCAGCGGTGTCAGAAGCGCGCTGAGCACCAAGTTTTTTAGCAACATTTTCGATGTTGTTTTCTGAAATACGCAAATAGAAAGCAACTTCGATATCAGCACGAATATTATCCATGCAGATCAAGCCTTCTTTTCCATGACGCTTAATTTCAATACGCTTAACGGACAAGTCCATAATCTCCGCTTGGTGTGCTAGAGGAATGATAAACATTCCGCCACCCGAGGCAGTTTTGACGCCGCCTACACCTGTTCGGATAATCGCTAAATCAGGGCTGACCTTGCGATAGAACTTATTCAAAGCGATTGCCAGAATTAACAGCAAGAACAGAACTCCGCCGCTAATACCAACAGTCCAAATTAAACCTTCGGGTGCACTGGCACCTATAATTTCATTAAACATCTTCTGACCCCTTATTGGTTGTTGTTGCTACGCCCACATCCATCGATGGTGATTCGGCAACAATATACATTTTTTGATCGCTGTCGTACCCGACAACAGTAACCCGCGTTCCATTCGGGATGCTCTCTCCAGCCGTCCTGGCTTCACTAAACAAGTCCCCTGCTTGGCGTTCAATGAACACCTTGCCACGAGTGGGACCTGTTGTAATGCGTGTCGTTCCACTTGAACCGACCATTTCACTCGGTTCAAAGAAATCTTCTTGAAACCACTTTCGCATCGGTTGTGTAATCAATTTCGTAAGTGCTAATCCTGCAACTAAGTTCAACAACACTCGAATACTTATGTCTCCGTTGGTTGCCTCTGCAATGAGTGGTTTCCAGCGGTCGACCGCAATAGAAGCGGTCAGGAATGAAACAGATAAAAATGTCATCCACACCATAAATGGAATAGATCCCAAATTTAACCAACGCAATGGTACTAAACCGATTCCTAAAAATCCGTCAAAACCGCCCACGTCTGTATCCGTATCAAAATCCAAGTCGAAATCAAACGCATCTAAACCTAAGCCTGTTAAAACCGAGATTACCCAATAGGCAACCACAAACATCACAGCACCAGAGGCGAATGTCATTTCACCCGTAAATAGATACTCTTGGATTTCACTAAAACTATTCATTGTTCTCAAAGTCCTAAGGACAAATACAGCCTTCATGCAATTTTGCACAGCGAAGGCCTCTGATAAGTATGCCTATAAAATAAACGTGTAATGTGTTTCTTTTACTTTTCCGCTTAAAAAACATAGACAAAACAGCGAAGGTTTGATGGTTGTATCGACTTTAACGGTTACACAAGCATTACCGATAAACGCTGCTCCATATGTCATTCTGTGGAACTACTTACTATTCGCTGGAGCGCTTGAATTATTGAACTAATTCGCGAGAGAATACTATCTAGGAATTAACCTAGCGCGTCCCATAACCGGTCAAAATGGCCCAAATAGGCCCGATTAATTGACGCTTCACCGGTGATCAAAAAGTTTTCGTCATTGTGCTTATCCGCACTGCGAGTCCAGTTGTAGCTGCCGGTAAGCGTCGTTTTCTGATCGAAAACTGCGTATTTATGATGCATGTGATGATCCGTTTGATCAATTCGTACCGGAACGCCCAAGCCCATGAGTCGTTCAATGTCCGAGCCTGAATCAAGCGATTTATCGTTGTCCGAGATGATTCTCACCGCGACACCGCGAACGAAAGCATCACGAATCGAGTCAGCGATACGATTATCAGTAATCGTAAACACACAAATATCGATACTGCTAGTAGCCCGTTCAAGCTGATTAACGATAATCTGAGGACAATCGTCACCAGGGCTAAAATAGACTTGCGTACTATTCTGATCCGGTTCTTCCCGTGATTGAAACACTTTTATTGCGTCTTCAAGCCACTCCATAGCAGGGATTCCTTCGGACCCCACAATCGACTCGCGGGCAACAGCAAACGCTCGATGCCGCAAGAACCCCAACTGTTGCTCAGAATCACCGTGCTCACGGACGATGCCCTCGAGAATTCGTTTTTCACCGCGAGATACTCTAAAATCATCCAATGTGCTTTTTAATAAATCGTCAATTTGTTCTTGTCGCATGGTTGATGGTTTCCAAATCAGTAAAAACAATTGCCGCGGACATCTTACGGGGAGCCTATTTGTTGAAAATACTTCTTCACAGCACTATGAAATTTTACCGGATATTGCGCAGCTAAGTGCCGCGCGATGATAACCGATTTTGAAAAATTTTCCAGATCTCCTGCGGCGACACCTTCAGCAAATCGGGCCGTTCATCCGCTAAGATGTCCTGCATCGCGCGGTTGTCACAACAAGGATGCCAAACTATGTCTTACCCGAAGAAATCATCTAAGGCGATGTCGACTAGCAGTTCATCTTCCCGAGCGTCCATAAGGTCTTCGGCAATTTCACCTAGCAGGTCTTCAAGCACTTCACCACGAACCGTACTTAAACCGCTGCTTCGCATGTTCCGCATGTCCGCAAAACGGTTGGCGGAAACATCGCTTGCAGGGACTTGAACATCTGGAGAATCAATCGTCGATTGCGTGGTATCTACCGAATTCGAAAATTCACCTTCGGGAGCTTCACCATTAGCATTGGCGTTGAGGAAGTTGATCACTTGGATTACATCGTTCGGTGCCACAATGCCATCTTCGTTAACATCCAAATATGGTGGTGGACTATTACCAGCAGACGGTGGAGGTAACACCGTTGAACCGT
>CAWVZW010000120.1:0-9309 GCA_963934735.1 uncultured Planctomycetaceae bacterium | reverse complement strand
CTTCCTCAGATTCGGGCTCTACCGCTTCCTCAGATTCCTCCTCCGAAGCAGGTTCTAACTCGGCTTGTGCTGGAGGCGAAAGATTCTCAATATTTCGCATTCTGGCCGCCTCGTCAACTCGACGATTAATCTCGGATCCTCTTTCAATTTCAAAGGCTGTGGCCATATACGGAAGCAAGACCGTAAACGTCGAACCTATACCTAGCTGACTCTTCACCGTTACTTCGCCACCAAGTATACGGCACAGTTCTTTGACAATAGACAAGCCCAAGCCCGTACCGGCATATTCCCGAGTGAGACTATCTTGACCGCTGACAATATTCCCTTGGCGAAATTTTTCAAAAATCGTATCACGGTCTTCTTCAGCAATTCCAATCCCGGTATCCACTACTTGAATTTCAAAACAATCCTCGTCTATCGGTGACTCAGCAACGGTCACTGTAATACGTCCACCCTCAGGCGTGAACTTAATCGCATTGGACAGTAAGTTTGTTAAGATTTGCTGAATCTTGCCTTGGTCTTGAGTCACTTGACGGTCGCTAAGTTTAACTTTCACTTCGAGCGAAATATTCTTTTCTTCGACCAACGACCGTACTAAATCACATTGTGCAGTCACCACAGCGGCCAACAGCATATCAATTGGTTTTACTTCCAGCTTACCCGCTTCAATTTTTGCTAAGTCCAATATTTCGTTGATCATCTCCAACAACATCCGGCCGCTGCGTTGGATATTTTCGGCATAACGGGTCTGTTTATCATCTAGGCTTTGGACGCCCTGTAGGATCTCAGAAAAACCGATGATGCTGTTCAGAGGAGTCCGTAACTCATGGCTCATATTCGCCATGAACTCATCCTTCATGCGATTCATGTCATACAACTGCATATTCAGCTGAGCCATTTCATCAACTTTGATATCTAGATTGTCATTCACTAGCTTTAATGCTTGTTGGGCTTCAGTCAGGTGGCGCACCATACGGTTAAACGACGTTCCCAATTCTTCAAACTCGTCATCCGTATTAATATCAGCTCGCTGATTTAGATCGCCCCGACTAATGCGATCACTCACATCGCGCAAGTGATTCAACGGTCTCACAACAAGTAATCGAATGATGATATATAAAGCAATCATCGACACGAACACTGTGACAATCGCCACCGCAATCAATATCGCTCTGGCGTTATGAATCGCATTCTGCGTTTCCTCGTAGGGAATCTTAACCTTGATCACGGTAAAGGGAAGTTGGTTCCCTGTAATCGCGGCGCCCTCGCCGCTGCCTTCCACACCTGGCGTTTGATTGTTGTGGCAAATGATACAGGTGGTACCCCAGCGGACAGGCTCGTAATACTGATACTCATTAAGTTCCTTGAGCACACGTTCTTTAAAGATCGGGCGATCCTCTTCGGATTCATCGGTGACCGTCAGTAAATCCGTTAACGTTACATCCGCAACATCGTCAGGATCTCCCTCAAGGTCTCCGTTAACTTCATTTTTTTGTTTGGCCTCAACCATCGCTTGCAGCTCGGCGATGATGCGGATTTCCCGAGGGGTTATAGCAACCTGAACATTCTTGATGTCGCGAGGTTTGACTTCGAGGTCGGTGACAATAATTTCATGCGTGTAACGACCGTCGCTCAGAGACAATTCCTTCAAGACCGTATCCGCAAACTCTTTTTGGTCAACGCGTGTTTCCCAATAACTGAAGTGGGGTTTCATC
The DNA here is from genome assembly GCA_963934735.1 of uncultured Planctomycetaceae bacterium. Classification (GTDB taxonomy): domain Bacteria; phylum Planctomycetota; class Planctomycetia; order Pirellulales; family Pirellulaceae; genus UBA721. The sequence continues at coordinate 7,594 of CAWVZW010000120.1, read as the reverse complement.
AGCGCAACATCGACTACATCGCGAGCGGTGGTTCGAGTATTACGTAAAATCAGATCCGACGAAACGTTTTCCACTCCCCAGAAAGCACCTGAAATAAGTAGGGTCAACCAGAATCCAAAGAGCAAACGACATTTGCGCTCCAAACTTGTCTCACCCAATACTCGTTTCCAGTTACGTTGCCGCATTGAATTATCGCTTCACTCCCCTTTACGGTTGCTTAACCTGAGGTTCTCGACCAAGTGCCTTTTCTTTATATGGCTATTGTAGAGCATCACCGTTTTAATAGAAATAAGACATGTCATTTCGATAATATTTCATGAGAGTTTACCCAGCTCCCCTTTTTGCCGTCAGACACAGGTGGATGGTGCGGGCTGCAAAAACTGCTAATTTCCTCAGACCAATCCTTATGCCTCTCGGTATAAACCTGCCGTTTCAATATACATCTCGACAGCCCGCGGAGTCCGAAAACGGATACTCTTAGAATCACGCACTCGCTCTCGAATTCTAGTACTTGATAGTTCCATGCCCGGCATTTCAACTTGCGACATACGAATCTGCTGCAACTGTTCCGCGGTTACAATTTCAGCCAAAACATCCAAATCGACCGGCTCACAACCAAGACGGCGAACAACACTTAAAACTGCTAATTCACAAATCCGTTGCGGATCTTTCCACGTCGGTAAATCTGCTAACGAATCCGCGCCTAACAGCAATAAGAACTCGTCATCCACAAATTGCTCGGCCAGTAACTCCAATGTGTCAACCGTAAAACTCGTACCGCCACGCTCCAACTCCATCTCCAAAATACCAAAGCCGCTGTGCCCGGCTAGCGCCAATCGCAGCATCTCTACTCGCTGCTCGTCACTAGCAAAACTTCCAGCAGGTTTGTGAGGGTTTATCGCCGCCGGCACGAACCACACCTCATCCAATGCACACTGTTGCTGACAGCTCTCTGCCAATAACAAATGCCCGTAATGGACAGGGTCGAAACTACCACCTAAAATCCCGATGCGCCGCACACTTCACCTCAAATAAACGAATTCAACCTAATATTAAATTTACATCTACGGACCCGCTTGGCAAACCCACCTAGACGCGGACCGATAACCGTTGTTCACAGCCAGTTTATCAATCCACTGCTAAAAGTGGTACGATAAATAACCTACGATTCACAAAAGACATGATTTAACTTACTCATCATACCCTTATGCCGCGACAACCAGGCTTATTTCCCGACGATGTCCCCGACGAGTCTCAATTGGATGCTCCCTGGGTCCACGATGCACTGCAAGATCATTCGATCGCCACCGTTGTCTTTGCCGAAGTGCCTTGGGGTCCATTTGATTATCTCATTCCTAACGAGTTACAAGATTCAGTCCAACCGGGTCGGCGCGTCCAAGTACCTCTCGGTCGAGGAAACCGCCAAGTCACCGGATATTGCATTGCTGTTGAACACGCTGGCGCCGACCAGACGGTTACAAAAGCCCCGCATGAGAAAGGGCGCTCTTACAAACTCAAGCCCATCACTAGTGTCATCGACGGATTCACACTACTGTCCGCGGAAATGCTCGAACTAACAAAATGGATGGCCGACTATTATATCGCTCGCCACGGTCAAGTCCTTGAAGCTGCGGTGCCTGCCGGAGTACGCTCCGCCGCTGGAACCCGCAAAGTGCGGTTCTTCAAGCTGAACAAACCTCGTCTAGAAATGATCCAAACCGACGACCTGCCCTCCAAGCAACAACGTATTGTCGAATTGCTACGAGGCAACGACGATTGGCAAACAGCGGATCAGATCTGCAAACGGGTACACTGTTCCCAAGCTCCAATTCAGTCACTGGTCAAAAAAGGAATCGTGCAAACAGAACAAAAACGCGTGCAAAAAACTGACGTACAACAGGAGATCCTCCCGCGCGAAGAAAACCTGCAACTCAATCCTGCTCAACAACAATCGTTGCAAGTCATCAAGGCCGCCATAAAAACCGACACCTATGAAACCGTACTCGTCCACGGCGTTACCGGCAGCGGAAAAACTGAAGTCTATATACAAGCGATCCAAGAAGTCATCAGCTACGGTCGCCAAGCGATCGTCCTCGTCCCAGAAATTTCCCTAACGCCTCAAACCCGCCAACGCTTCCGCTCGCGGTTCGATAAAGTCGCCGTGCTACACAGTCATCTCAGCGATGCTGAACGGCATTGGCATTGGCATCAAATTGCCCAAGGCGAAGTACAAGTGATTGTTGGCGCCCGCAGCGCCATCTTCGCACCCGCCCCACGCCTGGGCCTAATCGTGCTCGATGAAGAACACGAAACAACCTTCAAACAAGAAACCGTGCCCCGCTATCATGCTCGCGACGTCGCCGCCAAGCGGGCACAACTCCAAAATATCCCACTCATTCTCGGCTCTGCCACACCCGCACTCGAATCGTGGCACCAGGCACAAATTGGAAATTACAAACTCGTCTCCCTGCCCGACCGCGTGATGCAACGCCCGCTACCTCGCGTTGCCACCGTCGACCTACGGCATGAATCTCGATCCAAAGGAAGCTATGGATCCATCAGTCGGCAACTCCAAAGCGCCATTACCGAAACCCTACGCGGCGATGGTCAGGTGATCTTATTACTTAACCGGCGAGGCTACTCTACTAGTATCCAATGCGCAGCGTGTGGCGAGGTGGTTCAATGCCCGCAATGCGAAATTGCCCTTACACACCACCGCTTCGGTATCGGAGGCCAACGACTCGAACGCGGGTTATGCCATTACTGCGATTACCAAATTCCCGCACCCAAAGTTTGTCCGAGTTGCCGTGGTGACAGTATCCGATTCGCGGGACTCGGTACGCAAAAACTCGAAGAAGAAGTCCGCGCTAAATTTCTTGGCGTCACCGTCCTGAGAATGGACTCCGACACCATGCAACGCCCCAATGCACACGAACAAGCACTCGATCGGTTTCGCAGCGGTGAAATTAAAATTCTGGTCGGTACGCAAATGATCGCCAAAGGTCTCGACTTTCCCAATGTGCATTTAGTTGGAGTTATTAATGCCGACACAGCACTGCATTTTCCGGATTTTCGAGCGGGAGAAAGGACATTTCAACTTGTCACGCAAGTCGCTGGACGAACCGGCCGCGGAGATCAAGATGGACGCGTGCTTGTGCAAACATACTCACCGGAACATCTGGCAATCGTCGCCGCAACTCAGCATGACTATAAGTTGTTTGCTGAGCAGGAACTGCCGGGGCGGGAAGAGTTTGGCTACCCGCCCTACTGCGGCATGATACGTTTGATCATTCGAGGTACTGATGACGCGGCCAGCATGCAGTTCGCTCAGCACTTGGCACAGTGCTGCCAAACCGCCATCGATCAATCAGCGTCCGATATCCGGATGCTTGGCCCAGCGCCGGCACCTATCACAAAAGTTCGTGATAAATATCGGTATCACGTGCTATTGCTATGCGACAACATATCCGCGATTCGAGAAGTAGTCGCCCGCGTCTACGAAGAACAGAAACCACCGATCGACATCCAATGGGTCGTCGATGTCGATCCTCAAAGTCTGTTGTAATCCGATTCTTATTTCTTCTGCTCAGCATCAATCACACGATATGCCTGACCGTCGATAACAACAATTACAGTTCCTGGCAAAGCTAGAATTCGACCAACAACAGCGCCATGTTTCGCTGCTAAGGCAAAGTAGCTGGAACTGTATCTCGTTAAATCTTGGGCTGTTTCAACTTGCTCCTGCGAAGCATTGGAATCAACCCACTGACCTTCCTCTAAAAAGAACGACTTGCCGCCCACCTGCTTCAACGACTTTACTTTTACCTCTCGCATCGTGACAGCGTCGCGGAAAACAACGCCACCATCGGCATCAACAATTTGGCTTGGTAATAGGCCATCACCTTCCATATCTCCTTGACCTCCCAAACCTCCGCTACCGGCATTCTGGAAAGCGGCTTTGTTTCGCCGACGAGCAAATCCGGCCTGGCCAGCTTGTTCTGTAGCTAAGGTACTTAAAGCCGTGGCTGCCCGTTGTCGCGATATTGCTTCGTCGCGTATGGCTCCGTTTTCATCTGCCAAGAATGAAGTGTACGGTGTGAGAACTCCATGGCGGCGAGAAAGCGTCACGAGTTCATTGAGCAATTCATCGTTAGGACCTTCGAGGTCAATTTTGTCGATAATCTCACCAATACGTCGCACCGCCCACAACTTTTCTACAAACGCTTGATTGCTACTGGTAGATTTGTGTTCAAGTTTTGCGGGGAATTCAAACTGTTGTACCTCACCATTGACCCGACCACTTAATACAACCTTGGCATTGCCCGCGTGTTTATACCGACCCACGATTACTAGTTGATCGCCCGCAAATAGATCATATAAGTTACGCGGATAAACTCGATTCACCACACTACCCTGCGCAATTTTTATGCCGTCAACGTCCACTCGTAACTTGACGTCTGTCAGTACGGGAGCAGCGATACGAGTATAGAATTCGGCAACTTTAGCTTCGATATCCTCATCCGGACGGACATATACGGATTGTCCATACCCAGTGCGTGCTAATTTATCCAACAACAAACTGTTGACATCGTAGCCCACACCGAAGCAGCAAACTCGAGCGCGTACTGAGTTGGCCTTGGTAGCGTTGTCGACAATACGAGCAATATTTGTTTCACCCACCGTCGGAATACCATCGGTCAAGAATACGACATAACTCGGTGTTTCATCATCCTGTAACATGTCCAACGCTGTATTCAAAGCACCATCAATATTCGTACTTCCTCCAGCGAAAACGCTTTCAATAAAACCTAATGCTTTGTCTCGCGAAGATTTATTATGACGTTGTAACTCGGGTGCGAACGTTTCAATTTCAGAGTCGTAAGCCACAATATTAAACAGGTCGCCATCATTTAAGTTATTGATAACAAACCGTAATGCTTCCTTGGCTTGATCTATTTTACGTCCCGTCATACTGCCGCTACGGTCCACGACAAACACAACATTCTTGGAAATGCTCTCCTGCTGCTGCAGTTGAATATCTGGTGACATCAGCATCATGAAATAACCGTCTTCATCTCCGTCCGGTCGGTAACTCAATACACTCGTACCAATTGATTGCTTGCCAACGTCATAGAACAAACGGAAATCCGTAGTGGGGATTACATTTTTCTGTTCATAACTAATTCGAGCTATCTTTGAGGATGGCTTTTTTACCGCAATTGAATGCGTGGGACTGTAGATACTCTTGATGGCCAGTGACGATGCAATCGAAACCTGTACCGACAACTGTTCGATAGGTCTTGTGGTGTGCCGAGCAATACGCAGCGGGAACAACCATTCCGTCATTCCCTGAAACTGACGGCAAACTTGAGAATACCGAATTGTGACTTTGCGAGTTTCACCCGGTGGTATCGGAAATACGCTCGTCTTAAACATCCCAGAGCTCATCCATTCCAACAGCGCCGGATCTTGATTGCGTCGAACATACCCTTCGAATATTCGCCGCGCTTCGTCGCGGTCAATTAACTTGGCATCATATTCTTTGTTACCCACAAGCAACGTCAATCGATCGATTGCTCCGTCATATGGAAGCGGAAAAACAAAACTCGCTTCGATCGTGCGCTTCGATGTATTCTTGAATTCTTGCGATACCTGAACGCGGGCAACCTGACCGTTCAAATTGACATTCACGTCTAAGGACGTGATGCTGTACGAATGTAAAGATTGCACAATCGGTGGCGGCAGACTATCAGGCCGTATCGGTGGAGCATTCGGACGACGCAAATCAATTAACGCGCCTTGACCAAAGCACTCTCCTAACAGGAAACACAACAAGAACAAACTAAACACTGCTGTCTTCAATTGTTTTCCGTGATCAAGGCTGACTAGAGTTCGCATCGCATTCTCCAATATTGTTCTTTAATTCTACTATCTAGTATTTCTTCCCTAAGTAACTCGTAACACTCAATATCGAGGTTATGAATGTTTCAGGGTATTGGACGCATAGAAGCAACTAAAAGTTCCCAAAAAACCATGCACTTCCATTATACGTTTTCCCTCTTGCTTCACGCAGATGAATTTGACAAACTCCCCTAAGTTAATTCAGCTCTTTCCCGCTACACGTTCGCCTTGAATCGCATGCATCGTATGAATCGAAAGCTTGTATCCCCTCTAACAGCCGGATTGGTTGCGCTGATTTGTTGTGTGATATCGCAAAGTGGATGTATTAGCACCAGCGTCTGGAAATGGGGCGATAACGGATCGCCGCGAGAAGAAGAGTTGGTAAGACTGGCGGCAGAGTCGCCAAAAATTGAAAATCCGATGACTGTTCCTATCCGTGATCGCGATTTCTTATGGTCTATCCTCGTCAACACCGTTGAAGATTACTTTCCGATCCAAAGCGAAGAACGAATTCAATTAGTCGGCAATACGTTGACCGAGGGATACCTAAAGACCGCTCCGAGTGACGCTGCCACGATGTTCGAACCTTGGCGAAAAGACAACGTAGCAGGCTTTGATCAACTCCATGCAACATTGCAAACCATACAACGCCAAGCAGAAGTTTACATACGACCCACTCGTGAGGGATTTCGTATAGAAGTCATTGTTCATAAACTTCTAGAAGATCTGCCGCGGCCCGAATATAGTACAATCGGCGGGGCAACACTGCAACATAGTGCATCGCATACAAGACCCCAACAAACAAATGGGTATAAACAAACTCGACTCGGTTGGATTCCACAAGGTCGAGATGTTGCACTCGAACAAGCAATACTGCAAGACCTGCAACAACGCATGGCCGAAGCCACAATTCCCTCGGCAAGCCCGCCAGCAGCCAACCCTGAAAACTCTACACTGGGACTACCGGATCTAGGCCTTTAATGGCCTATATGTAGCAACTGGGTTACAAACGTCCCCATGCAGATTGCAACTCCGCAGGCAAATCAACTACACCAATGCCAGTGTCTCTTGTGATGGCAATCCCTAGTTCATACAATTGCTCCAGCGAGTTCTGAGCTAAATCCAAGAAGATGCACTTTTTGCCGCCGTAAACGCACAATCCTGATGCGCTGCCGTCGAGTAACTCTAACCGGACTTCGATCCCCTGCTCCTTCGCAAAGTCAATTCCAGTCTGTAATAACGCGGCTGCATGCATCTTACTTACTCCCCTACTTTACCCTGTCTTACCAACTCTTCCTAACACGAACTGCCTCTCTTCCCAACCCCGCAAATTTTAACATCCAAGAGGTTAGCAAGGCCGATTATAAACTACTTACGATGGCTAACTGAAGGTCAATTCGACGATATCAAATATGGTCGTTTAACACGTGTATAACAGAATATAAATAGTACTGGTCAGGTAATAAAACCCGTAAACGAACAACCAGGTAAAAGAGTTAAACTATGCGGGCAATCCACACAACACACGAATGAACAGACAGGAAGTCTCGAGAAATCCTATGAGTACGACAGACGACACTCAAAAAACAGATAATGGTGCTAGTGCCACAGTGGAAACATCCGCCCTGGTGCGGACCACTGACAATCAGGAAACTATCGCTGCAGCAGAAGAAGCTGAAGTGACAGAAGAAGC
>CAWVZW010000119.1:0-9329 GCA_963934735.1 uncultured Planctomycetaceae bacterium | reverse complement strand
AATACAAGATGATGATCAATCGTTCGTTACGATTCAATCCTTTGGTGACGAGTCGTAGTAGGTCATATTTTTGACCACGCCGTGTCGGATCTTCACTCTTCTTATCATCAAGAATATCAATCTCGCTAACGTCTTTTTCGCTATCCGTTTGATACCATTTTTTATTCAAACTAATCAAGGAAACCGCGTTTGCGTCTCGCATCATCTTTTCGAGTTCCGGAACCGTCAGTTCCATATGGTCAGCTAATTCGATTTCAGTCGGAGACCGACCTAGCCGATCTTCCATGAGCTTCGTACCAGCGGTCAATTTGGTCGCTTTAGAACGAACCAAACGAGGCACCCAGTCCATGCTTCTAAGTTCATCCACCATGGCGCCGCGAATACGTGGCACGCAGTAGGTTTCAAACTTAACACCTCGATAGAGATCGTAGGCCTTGATGGCATCCATCAAGCCGAAAATACCAGCCGAAATTAGATCATCTAATTCAACTCCATCCGGCAATCGAGACCAAACTCGTTCTCCATGATATCGAACGATCGAAAAATATTTTTCCATTAATTGATTGCGAAGATCTCTACGTGTTTGGTCAGCTTTAAAATCCAACCAAATCTGGGCAACATCTTCGGACACTCGTAACGCTTCCATTCAAACCCTCCATAATTGTCTTGAACCCCACGGACCCAATTAACGAGAGTGGCACATACCTAGGATGCGGAAGCATTAAGGTGCGTACCACTCCCGTCAAACCCATATGTGCACAGAATTTACTCTGATTGGGGTTCTTTTATTGGGGGTGAGGAATTTACAACGAAGGACGAGCAGATATTGCCCATTGTGTGAGTTACCTGTAATCAGGTAACTTCGCTCATCCTTCGTAGTTTAACACTCACATACGTAAGTGATTCCATAGCAACTCATCGGATGAAAGCTGTAGGGGAGTTGAGGATAACTCCGGTTTTTTGGGAAATAGCGATTATCCTACCACTGAAATCATTACTCTTTTGGGTGGCTAATATATAATGGCACTATGAAATATCCAATTGTGATCATCGTATGTCTACTGGCGTTAAATACGATTACGGCTGCGCCCCAAGTCATTCATTACTCAGAACTGATCCTGCCGGACAAGCCAATTGCTTACTGGCAAATGCAGTCCAATAAAAAAGGGCAGATCCAAAATCACCTTGCCATTGCGCAACGACTTATAGCCACATCAAAGGGTGAAATATCCACGGCCGACGGACCAACGGCTCCAATCCATCCAGGTTTTGGTGCCGACAAAAACCCAGCTCTTGGGATCCCTAATTCAGCTGGATATCTTGTCGTTGATGATCCCGGCGACAACAGTCCTTTGGATTTTACATCTGGGGATGACATCACAATCGAAGCCTGGATCAGCCCGGCCAAGCTCAGCGGGTTTCACTACATTGTCGGCAAAGGCCGAACCGGCCGCAGCGGCTTCCCAGCGGAAAACCACAATTATGCATTGCGATTGACGGCTAGCGGTAATCTAACATTCCTCTTCCGCTCTCGTACAAACACCGGCGAGGAACAATGGCATCGCTGGACCAGTACCGAGTCTATTATCGCCGGTGACGGTTGGCACCACGTTGCCGTCACGTACACATTTGGAAAGGCCCAGAACATCCATGGATACATCGATGGCCAGCGGGCCTACGGAAAATGGGATCTCGGAGGTGATACGGGAGCCCCACCCGTGGTCGATAATGACCAACTCTGGATCGGATCTGCGATGGGTGGCAATCCCAATTCAACATTTCAGGGTGCTATTGATGAAGTTGCCATCTACCGCCACCGATTAACTACTGCTCAAATCGCAACTCGATATTCATACCAAGAACAAACTCCCGAATTCCGCGTCGAACAAATACCTGAAAACGAAGTACTCGTGCAAATTTTCGAAGGGGTCAACGACAAGTCTTTTTTGAGTCGCAGTCCGCAACTGACTGATCAATACACTACGGCAGCCTTTGCTTTTTTTCAAATCCCGAATAAATACAACGCCCAAGGCATTAAGATCGACCGCTCTAGCCCGTTTATGATTCGAGCCTACGGCAACGTCGTGATCCCCACGGGAACTCACCGCATCTTAGTCCGAGCACGCAATGGCGCGCGATTGTTTATTGACGGTGACTTAAAAACAACCGTTCCTTTTTTCAATATTTCCAGCAAAGCAAGCGGTACCGTATTTGAAGTCGATCATGATCTAGCACCGTCCATTCGTGGATTACAGCGGGGTGACAGCGAGGTCGTATTTACCATCCAAGGTGACGGGCAACCGCATCTAGTGCGATTTGACATGATAGTAGGCGGCGGAAAACGTCGTCCCGAAACCGGTGAAACCGCTATCTGCATCGCGACGGAAACCGGTGAATTCAGTCTATTTAGCAACCACATTAATGTTACGCTAACGAACGAGAAGTGGCTGGAATTCAAACGCAACTCACACGCTCAGATCAATACTATTGACCGTAAAAACCGTTTATCGGTTACCACCGAAGAACGCGACTATTGGCAACGGCGTCACGTCGTGGCCCGCGATATCATTAGTGGCCTACCCAAACTAATCCCACCCAACCCAGTATTCCCTGAATCCATCCAGAATCCGATCGATCAGTTTATTAATGCCCGACTTGGTTCAGCCAAACAAACGCCACAACCATTAATTGATGACTATACCTTTATCCGACGACTTGCGTTGGATACGATCGGCACAATTCATACGGCCGATTCCATAAATGCAATCATGGCCTCAGCCCAGCCACTTGATCGTAATAAACTCGTACAACAGTTATTAAACGACGATCGCTGGGCGGACCACTGGACAGCATATTGGCAGGATGTTTTAGCAGAGAATCCTAATCTAGTGAATCCAACATTAAACAACACTGGCCCATTTCGCTGGTGGATTCACGAATCATTTATCGACAACAAACCAATGGATCGATTTGCTACTGATCTCATCATGATGCAAGGCAGTGAATACTATGGTGGCCCAGCTGGGTTCTCCATGGCAACACAAAATGACGTGCCGCTAGCTGCCAAAGCCCATATACTGTCCCAAGCCTTTCTTGGAATACAACTACAATGCGCCCGTTGTCATGATGCACCGTTTCATGATTTAACTCAACAGGATTTGTTCGCGGTTGCTGCCATGCTAAAACGTGGAAATGAAACCGTTCCTAAATCAAGCACAGTTCCGATCAGCACCACTGGTGGACCTGTGCCCAATATCCCAATAACGCTCAAACCAGGCGCTGCCGTCACACCCGTCTGGCCATTTACTGAACTGGGCGAAGTCGGACTTCCGGCAGATCTAATACGCAGTGGCACAGATACTCGAGCGCAGCTGGCTGAAAACGTGACCGGTCCGGGCAACATGCGATTTGCACAAGTCATCGTTAACCGGCTCTGGAAACGGACGATGGGATATGGCTTAGTCGAGCCTGTTGAAGATTGGGAACATGCCGATATTTCTCATCCACAACTACTGGAATTCTTGGCCCGTGAACTTATCGCCAACAGCTATGACCTCAAGCACATTGCCAACTTAATCTTTACCTCGCATACGTATCAACGGCAAGCCATTGATTTGCCCACAAGTGGAACATTTTTATTTCCTGGGCCCGCCACGCGCCGTATGACCGCGGAACAAATTATTGATTCCATCTTCGTAGCCAGCGGACGACCGTTTGATGCCGGTCCCATGAATATTGATATTGATGGAGCACGAGATTATACAGTTTCTCTCAATCTAGGCATTCCGCAGCGTGCTTGGCAATTTGCATCCTTGGGAAACGAACGCGATCGTCCCAGTTTATCCTTACCTTTTGCTCAACCCTTCACTTCTGCGATGACCGTTTTTGGATGGAGCGGCGCACGGCAAAATCCCACTAATCAGCGTGAGCAAGAAGTTAATGTCTTACAGGCCGCAATCCTTAATAATGGCTTGCTCATGCGAGACAATGTGCGGTTAGGACTAACCAGTGACTTTACAAAACTCGCCTTGCACGCTGAGGATCCTACCACACTCGTTGTACAAACCTATTTACGTATCCTCGGCCGCACGCCTGATAAGGCGGAACTCAATATGTTTGTAGAGTTAATGCGTGATGGATTTTCCGACCGACGGGTCAACGTATCGCCCGCAGAACTTGCATTGGCAGCAAACCTAAAATATCAATTACCGCGGGGCTTAGTGTCCTGGTCCAATCACAACAGTATGAAGGCTAATGAAATTAAGCTTGTCTTGCGGAAAGCTGTTTATCGCGGTGAATCACCCACACCACAATTAAACACCGCTTGGCGTGAGCGAATGGAAGATATGGTGTGGGTACTGTTTAACTCGCCAGAGTTTATTTACATCCGTTAAACACTGAAGCTGTAAACCTTTAAAGGAAGTATTGTGAATCCTGTTACACGACGTCAATTTATCGCGAATTCCATCGCTATGCCAACTGCCGCCTTGGCAGCCGATAGCCTCTTCGCGGAAGACAACCTTGAGCACATGCCGTGGAACTTTCCCGCCGGAAAGGTCGAACACGTCATTATGGTATGGCTCGGGGGTGGGTCATGCCACATCGACACCTGGGATCCTAAACGCCTCGGAGATGCCAAAACGGGTACAGCCGGATCCTACTATTCTCCGATCGATACAGCCATTGCTGGGACGCAAGTCTGTGAACATCTACCGAGATGCGCTAACATACTCGATCGTTTTAACATTCTCCGCACGGTCCACCACGATATCATCGACGAGCATGCGGTGGCGACGAATATGGTGCACACCGGTCGTAGAACAACTGGCACAATCACCTACCCATCGATCGGATCTGCTGTATCCTTTCACCAAAAGGCGGCCTCAGAAAAAGCACCGCCCTACGTTCTCATCGGATACCCTAACGTCACAAGAGGTCCTGGTTTTCTCGGGTCCAAGGCCGGATTTATGTATCTAACGGAAACCGCCGAAGGTCCCGCTGGTTTAAGCCGCAGCTCGGACGTCAACGACCAACGTCAACGGCGGCGTGAATCCTTACTCGCTCAAGTCCGACGTGATTTCCTTGCCCGTGATACTTCTGAAGCAATTGCACAATATGATGAAACAATCTCTCAAGCCTTAAAGTTGGCCGGGCCGCAATTCATGAGCGCTTTTGAATTGGACAAAGAACCTGCTGCTTTACGAAACGCTTATGGAGGTGAATTTGGTCAGCGCTGTCTGCTGTCACGACGACTTATTCAACGAGGCGTTCGGTTTATTGAAGTATCGCATAACTTAAATTTTGTGAACGGTACCGGCTGGGACACTCACGACGAAGGACAACTCAACCAACATATTTTAATTCAAGAACTCGATCACGCCTTGGCAACGCTTGTGACAGACCTCGAGCACAAGAAGTTACTTGATAAAACATTGATCGTTGTTGCCTCTGAGTTTGGTCGCCCCGCGGGTTTCGACGCCGGTGGTGGACGAGGGCATCATAGCAAATGTTTCAGTGTCGCCCTCGCAGGTGGAGGATTGAACAATGGGGTTACCGTCGGTACAAGCGATGAATTGGGGATGAAGATTGTCGACCGCCCCATTTCCATTGCCGACCTGCACGCCACAATTCATTGGTCGATGGGAACCAACCCGCGAAAACTTATGTACGCTGGTGACCGTCCCGTACCCACAACCGACCAAGGCACGCCCGTTAAAGAATTGTTCGTTTAAACACGAAGTCTTGCTGGGAACCAATGTTATTTACGAGACTTCAATTTGTGGAGGCCACTCGCCGGATATACACAAAATAGCTCCCTCGTACTTTTCCATTGGGTAACGTCATATACGTCTGCAACTTGGTGGGACCCTCGGGTAGTTCCAGTTGAAATGTGACAGATGTTGGTTTTTCTTTGTCCAAGGCCGCTGTTTCTTTGTGAGTGCCTACTTGGATCGCAGCACTAACAGCATCCATGGGTTTATCAATGTGTTTTGGCCAGCGTCGAAGTTCGATTTCATACGTTCCGGCGTGGGTGATGTCGATGGCCCAAAAACCATTGCCCATCGCTCCGCTACGAACATGATTTTGGTGCCACGGTGGCAACCCTCCGGCAGCATGCCAGTCATGCGAATGTAACAACGATTCAGGTTGAGCGTCGCTGCCAATTCCAATTCTTACAAACTGGCTAAAGACAGGTTTTAAACTATTCCACCATTGGTCATACTCCGCCGTGAGTTTGTTAACCACATCAGGATGTTCACTTGCTACGTCTTGTTTTTGCCCAGCATCTGCATCCATATCAAACAGTTCTTTACCGTTGACCAATCGCCAACGCTCGGTCATGACCGCACATTTCCGCAATTTTTCCGGGTTTTCGATGCGTTGTGAATGCACCAGGATAGTCCGATCTTTTGTGGCTGCGTTGTCACCTGAAAGTGCGGCTTTAATACTAATACCATCACGTGAATCAGCAGATTTATCGCTCAACTCACATAGTTCAGCTAAGGTCGGTAGTATGTCAATATGTGCTGACAATTGCTGCACATCACGGCCACCGCCCAATTTCCCTGCCGGATAACGAATATAAAACGGAACCCGATGGCCGCCGTCATACTCCGACCCCTTTCCGGCTCGCATGCCCGCGTTGAAGCCTTTCCACTGCGCACCCTTAATCAAGCGATGCCCCATCGCACTACCGTTATCCGTCGTAAAAATCAAAATGGTGTTGTGCGCCAATTTCCATTCATCGAGCTTAGTGACTAACCGCCCTAGATTCTCGTCGATATTTTCGATCATCCCATAGAACTCAGCCTGACCGTTTCCTACGCCTTTGTCTTTGTAGGGCTGCGAATATTTTTCGTCGACAATGAAAGGACCATGCGGAGCATTGGTTGAAATATAAGCAAAAAACGGTTTATTGCGATGGCGTTTAATGAAGCTCAAAGCATCGTCAAACCACACGTCTGTGCAATATCCCTGTTGCTTTTCGGGAACACCGTTGCGCCAATAGGTATCATCAAAATAATCATTGTCCCAATAGTCCGGACCTTGCCCAACGCCACCACCGCCGTGGATGAACGTATGCTCAAATCCTTGATCTTGTGGGCGGCAGGGATAATTGTCACCCAAATGCCATTTACCAAACATCGCTGTTTTGTAACCGTTGTCACGAAAGACTTCCGCCATGGTGTATTCCTCGGTCGACATTAGACTACGGCCATTGACCGTGTGCCACACGCCGGTGCGAGTAGAATATCTGCCGGACATCAAGGCGCTGCGGGTGGGTGAACAAGTTGGATCCACGTGGTAATCGGTTAAGCGTACACTCTGCGCATACAGTTTATCCATATTTGGCGTCTGGATCATTTGATTGCCATGGATGGCAATGTCACCATAACCTTGATCATCCGTAATAACCACAATCACATTGGGTGGTGTGATTTGAGCAACAACGTCCTGGAAAGTCCCACTGAAAACACTTATCGACAAAACAGTCATTACAAGAAAACGCATCGGTCTCATAAACTCTCGCTTTAAATAATAAAATACAAATCAGATACTGCACAAATCCAATACTAACTAGATGATACCCGCTCCTAGCGTTAGCTTAGTCCCGCATGCCCGTTAGCGCTCGCACGACAAAGAAGGCCAAGGTAATAAGCGTCGTCGCGACAGCCGCCACATACGTCATAGCGGCGGCGTTGAGCACCTTATCCATCCCGACTCGTTCCTCGGGGTAAACAATTCCTGCGTCCACTACAATTTGTTTAGCACGGGCAGTCGCATCGAACTCTACCGGCAGCGTTACTAATTGGAATACCAACACGAAGCCGAACAGCACACAGCCTGCTAGCATCACAATCGAACCGATGGAGGAAAAATACATCAAGACCATCCCAACAATGATGATGCCATAGCCCAAACTACTACCTAATGAGGCCAGCGGAACAATCGCCGAACGCAGTTTCAACGGTCCATAGTTATGAGCATCTTGAATGGCATGGCCAGCTTCATGAGCTGCAATCCCAATGTTCGCGACGGAAATGCCGTGGTAGTTTTCCTTTGAAAGAGCAAGCGTTTTACTCCGCGGATCATAATGGTCCGTGAGAAACCCGCCCGTCTCGGTGACTTGCACATCCTGTAATCCTTCTCGGTCGAGAATCATTCTGGCTGCTTGAGCCCCGGAGTAACCATTCATAGAACGGACTTTAGAGTATTTTTTAAATGCTGATTTCACGCGCCAACTACATAAACCGGAAATGAGTAGTGTTGGCAAAAATACGAACAGCAGATACGGGCTATCAAACAAATACATTAATTTATCCTTAAAAGGTGACGCTTAGTTAATTTGGATTTTTTGATTTGCGGGTTTTTCACGTTTAGTCAAAGCAACCTGTAGCAGGCCGTCTTCAAGATGCGCCAAGATACCGTCACTATCAATTGCGCGAGTCAATTTAAATTCCCGCTCGAATCTCCCATAACGACCATGGTTCAATATCCACTTGTCGATACGATCCGGAGGACACACTCGCTCACCTTTTACAGTTAACACGTTCTCATCACTAAGCTCAATGGTAACATCTTTTTCTTTCATGCCGGGTAGTTCTATTTCAACATAGTAAGCATCCTCCGCTTCCCACATTGAAATTGCCGGGTCGAGACTGGGTCGTCTGGACGATATTTCCGGTCCAAAAACGCGTTGCATTTCATCTTTTAACCAGTTTAATTCACTGTGCAATGGATCCATTCGTTTAACGAGCATCGTAATTTTCTCCTTGAAAACAAAAATCAAATCTCCAATCCGTCTCGATAAATACTTAAATGCAATCGCCGTGCCAATTACAGTGAATAACGTTTTCAAAACCTCCATCACTAAGTGTGAAAATACTGCTTTTCCACCGCTAGAATGGACTTACTGCGGTCACGTCTAAAAATTAGTTTTCAAACAAGTGCCCAATAAACAACAAGCAGTTCGCTGCTATCCTGACATTTTGGCAGTCCAACAAGCCACGGAAAGCCGCTCCCAATTTAGGGTAAAAGAACCTCTAAACATTAGATCTTGCCTAAATAGCCGTTTTCAATAGTGCGAAAACCAAAATACCACCAATAATAATGTACAATTCCCACATTTTGCTCGAAACCACACCATCCGTTTTTGTGTTAAATTATTAGTAACAAGAAACATTACTTACATGAAATAATTTTTTGCGAACACTCATCTCTTCATCGGAAAACAAGAAAATGAAACGCTTACGAATATTTACTTTGATGTTGGCTGCAATGGCCATGACTACTTCGGCAGTTGACGCACAACCAGGCGGTCAACGTCA
>CAWVZW010000118.1:0-9339 GCA_963934735.1 uncultured Planctomycetaceae bacterium | reverse complement strand
AGGTAATTTTAAATACAGTATTAGCCGCCGACCCTTGTATATTAAAGGGTTTGCGAACGTGAACAACAAATCGGTAGGTCAGTTCATTTAAATCGCACGCCGCAGCTGGGGAAGAGCGATAAGCCTATGAAGACTCTTAAGATCGCCATCCTGCTGGTTTTCATCAGCGTCGCTACACTTTTGACTGCCGATGACCCCGAAATTCCCATCTCTATGGAAGCTGCGAGAGATTTGGGGCGAGCAAAGTCCCGATTTCTAAGTGCCAACGAGACGACGAAAACCAAGGACGTCATTCCAAAAGCCAACCTTACCCACTTTAGAAAATCGGTGAGACCGCTGTTAACCAAGAGCTGCCTAGGATGCCATGGTCCGGATAGGTCCGAGGGTAGACTGCGTGTCGATCAACTGAATCCAAACCTGCTCTCCGGTTCTGACATTGGACAATGGCGCGAGGTGTACAACGTCCTAAGTAACTCAGTGATGCCGCCAGAAGACGAACCTGATTTTGCGTTGACCAATGCGGATCGCGGCAATATTGTTGACTGGCTCAGCGGTGAATTAAATAAGGCGTCGCTCATACGTCGCAACAATAAAGATCATTCGTCTTTTCGGCGGCTCACCAAATACGAATACAACTACGCACTACAGGATCTGCTGGGCTTACACTATGACCTCGCCGATAAACTACCGCCGGAAGCAACGACCGAGGACGGCTTTAAGAATAGCTCGGAACTATTACAGATGTCGGCAATGCAGTTTGAAACTTTTCGTGAAATTGGTCTGAAGGCCTTAAAGCGTGCCACGGTGACTGGCGAGCGCCCTGAAGCAGTCACATATATCATCTCGATGCAGCAACAGATGCAGAAGGTAACGGGGGGCAAGGACGACAAGACATTCGATAAAAACGACGCCAACTATGACAAGAACAGGACTCGCCAACATCTGTTTAATCAAGAAACGGGCAAGGGTTTTCATTTCTCCAACGGCAAGATGACACCGGACCCAGAGGCGGTCGCTGGGCAAACACCGGTGGCATCTCCTGTCGTGCTGGTTCTTCCACGATCCAACGAACTAAAGATGGACCTAGGCCGCTTTTTACCCGACGAAGGAATTATGCGGGTTCGTATTCGAGCCAGACGTTCAACAATGGCGACAGACGAGTACGCAGCCTTACGGTTAATTTTCAGTGCGCACACTAGCAACAACGCCAACTTTTCTCAGGTCATCAGTCAACGTGACGTCCCAGTTACAGCAGCAGCCAACAATCCCGAGTTTATCCACTTCGATATCCCACTTGCGGACATCCAACGCAATCCATTCCGCAAACTGACCACAACATTTCCACGTCGTGACGAATTCCTACATATTCGCAATGAATCCAATGCACACCACCGAGAAGAACCCCTCCACGTTCTTATTGATTACATAGAAATCAGTGCCCCTTTCTATGAACATTGGCCGCCGCAGACACACACTGCGATTTTCATTGAGAGCGATAACCAATCTGACGAAGATATGTACGGGCGGGAAGTGCTCAATCAGTTTCTCAGACGCATCTGGCGGCGACCCGCCACCGCGGAGGAAGTGGATCAATTCATGGCTCTATTCGCGACATACCGTCCGGAATTTGCGACACTCGAAGAGGCCATGCTGGAAGTGCTGGCCACCGCGCTGGTCACTCCCGAGTTCCTCTACTTGACCCATCGCGTTAAGGACCACAACACCAAAGGCCCTCAGAAACTTACTGATCTGGAGTTCGCTAGCCGACTTGCAATGTTCTTATGGTCCAGTATTCCCGACGACGAACTCCTTAATCTTGCGGAACAGGGTAACCTCAGGGAACCAGACGTCTTGGCTACGCAAATTCAGCGCATGCTGGCAGATCCGCGTTCAAGTCGCTTCTCTCAGAATTTTGTTCATCAATGGCTTGGTCTCGACGGCATGGATAGCATAACTCACGTCACTGACGATTCGTTGCGAGCCGCGATGCAGCAAGAGCCCATTGCTTTTTTTCACGAAGTATTGAAAAACAACGACAGTGCCATGGACTTCATCCATTCCAATTACGCCGTCGTCAATGAACGCTTGGCGGCACACTACAGGATTCCCGACGTACGGGGACCTCACTTCCGCAAAGTGCCGACTGCAACTCAAACAATGCGTGGCGGTCTTTTGACGGGCGCTGCAATCCTGACGATGAACTCCGACGGTACCGATTCTCATCCTCTAAAACGTGGGGTCTGGATGTTGGAACGTTTCCTGCACGATCCACCGCCACCACCGCCACCCAACGTTCCCGAAGTCGATTTGACGGATCCAGAAATTCTGAAGATGACACTAAAAGAGCGCATCGCGGATCACCGTGATAAGCCTGCATGCATATCGTGTCACTCACGAATCGACCCTTGGGGCATCGCATTTGAAAATTACGACGCCTTGGGAATTTTCCGAACACGAATTAAAGACGTTCCAGTCGATTCAACTTCCGAACTTTTTAATAAACAGACGCTAGCGGGGATGGATGGCCTGAAGCGATATTTACTAACCGATCGACAGGATCAATTTGCAAGAGCAATGGTTCATAAAATGACCGCGTATGCTCTTGGGCGACCAATATCATTTGGAGACCGCGCCGACATTGACACGTTAACCGCACAATTCAGAACACAGAATGATCGGCTCGGCGATTTGGTCCATCTGATCATAGGCAGTGAATCTTTTAACTCAAACTAAGATGTCAGTTTCCATTTAGCTTTCATTAAGAAGGAAAGACAAACGATGAATGACAAATCAATGTTGCTAAGCCGTAAAACATTTCTGCGTGGCACTGGTGTAGCGTTGGCTTTGCCGTGGTTCGAAACTTTTGCCCATGGTAACCCTATCCCCGAGACGCCAAAACGTTTTGTCAGCGTTTACCACCCCGATGGTGTCGGCCTGCCGCTCAAATCAGATCCTGCGTGGGAGGATTGGAGTTGGTTTCCGCAGGGCGGCGAAAAAGATTTTAAGTTATCCAAAGTTCTCGATGTACTGGAACCATTGCGGAGCGACATTACTATCTACTCGGGACTTTCACACCCTGCCGTCAGGCGAGTGCATGGTCATTCAAATGCGGATCAATATTTGACGGGCGCGGCAACGGGTGGTCACGGTGCATACAAGAATTCGATTTCACTCGATCAAGTATACGCAGCGCAGGCCGGTGATTTTACTCGACATTCTTCGCTGGTCATGTCGACCAACGGCGGGGTTGGTGGCCCGCGTGGCGCACAAACTCAATCCTTCAATAGTCAAGGACGTCCTATCCCAGCCATGAATAAGCCAAAACAGGTCTTCGACATGCTGTTCGTCACCAGCAGTAAAGACGCGGCCGTACGATTGGCAAGAAGCAAGAGTGCTCTAGATCTCCTGATCGCTAACGCTCGTTCCTTGGGCCGGCAACTTTCCCGGCGTGATCAAGAGACCTTCACGCAATATCTTGACGCCGTACGTGACACGGAAGTCAAACTGGCAAAAGCTCAGCAGTGGGTGGATACGCCAGTACCCGAAGTCGACACCCAAAACTTACATTTAACTGCCGAACCCAAAGAAGCCAAACTTTATTTCCAAACCATGTATGAGCTAATTTATCTGGCGTTCCTGAGTGATTCCACTCGCGTAGCAACCTTCCAACTTGGCAGAGAAAACGGCGAAGGTCCGCACGATTTATTGTCCAGAGCGGTCGGTCTTGGCGGTGCCCACGGTCTAACGCATTCCGTCAAGAACCCCAATGGTTGGAAAAATCTGGGTACGTACAATCGTTACCAAGCCGAGGAATTCGGGCGGTTTGTGCAAAAGCTCAGGGATACAGCGGAGCCCACCGGAAACGGCAATATGCTTGATAACACTTTTGCGATGCATGGCTCGGCTTCTAGCAGCTTCCATCTCTCACGAAACTATCCGATTATTTCAGCCGGTGGAAAGAACCTCGGCTTTACAAATGGCCGGTACCTCAAATTCGGCATAGGAAATGACGACAATCAGGCCGGCGCGGGTATCGTGAGCGATGCTGGTTGGAGAGGCAAAATAGAAAATGAGGAACTTCCCCTCGCTCAGCTATTTGTCACGATTCTGCAGAGGCTTGGCGTCGAGACGGAATCCTTCGCGGGATATACCGGGCCGTTAAGCAGAGTTTAATTCTACGATCCGGTTGAAAGCACGAAACCGTTATCGACAATCGAGCACGGCATCGATCGCTGTTATGTTCTAACTCAGTAGATCTGTAATCACACGTCCAGGTGTCAAGGAATACGGCCGACCGCTGCGGTCAACTATATGAGTATCCGCTGGTATCCCCAGTAAATGGTACATCGTCGCCGAAAGATCCCAGGGTCCGATTGCTGCGGTCGTTGGAAATGCCGCGTGTTGATCGCTGGCACCCACAATCGCTCCACGTTTGATACCACCGCCGGCTACCAGGATTGAATACACATCCGGCCAATGGTCCCGTCCAGCGTCTTTATTGATCCGTGGTGTTCGCCCAAACTCCCCGAGCGCGATGACCATCGTGGAATCCAGCAACCCGCGATCGTCTAGATCTGAGATAAAAGCCGACAATCCTCCGTCAAAAGGTGGAAGCAGCTTATCCTTCATCGTTGGATAGTTCTTAGCGTGTGTGTCCCATTCCTCGCGATTGGACCTTGCCCAGTTCACTGTAATTAACGGAACCTCTGCTTCGACCAGTCGACGAGCGAGCAGTAGCGTCTGTCCGAATTTATGACGACCATAGGTATCTCTGAGCGCAGGGGCTTCACGATTCAGATCAAATGCTTGTCGGCTTCGACCGGACCCAAGTAAACCGAATGCACGGCGTTTTAAATCACTCATCCCCTGAATTTCGCCCTTGCGGTCAACCGCGGGCAGTCGCCTCTCCAAACGGCCCAGTAAATCATAACGGGATTCAAATCGTCCACCATTAATCTCATTTGGTAATGCTAGTTCGTTCACAGCGAAATCCTGAGCATTTGGATCTTTGTCGACACGGAACGGTTCGAATGCCTGCCCGAGAAATCCCGCGTTTTGGCCCGCCATAGGCGGACGATTTCCTTGGTGCATTACTGGCCCGAGGACCGCCGCACTTGGCACTGGTCGTTCAGTTGGTTTCAATCGTGCAACGACCGCCCCATAGGTAGGGAAATCTTCTTTTCTGGCTGGTGTGTTCGTTCCGGGCAAAGGATGTGGGTGGCCAGTAAGCGCAGTATAGGATGCGGATCCATGTTCAAAATCAGCATGAGACATACTACGAATGATGGTGACTTTATCCATAATCTTAGCCATGCCTGGCAAATGTTCACAGATTTGTGTGCCCACCACATTGGTGGAGGTCGGTGAAAACTCTCCTCTAATTTCACTAGGAGCATCCGGTTTCAGGTCGTACGTATCCTGCTGCCCCTGCCCTCCAAATAGAAAGACAATCACACAGGATTTTGCTGTTCCAAAACGAGCTGGCCCGCCCTCGGCGGGAGCACCCACAGACTGATCAATAGCGCCGCTCGCAAGAAAACTCAGGGTTCCTGCGGAAATCCAATCGCGGCGGTTGATCAAAACACTCATGGTACAATCTCGATGGTTGTAAATAACTCTCTAGGCATATTGTCGTCAAAAGCGACAATGTCCGCAAATGGTGTCTTTTGGAAAAAACATCTATTTTCTTATACGTGTATGCGGCAAAAGCCCTTGCAATCGTTCAACACCCTCAGGGGTGACGCGGGTGTATTGTATCTCCAGATATTTCAGTTCTTTCAATTTCCCCAGCTCGCCAACACTACTCGCGGAAATTTTGGCGCCGACAAGGCTTAGATGCTTTAACTCCTTAAAACTTGAAATTGTTGTTGTGCTATCGTCGGTTAACAGCGGTCCAGAAAATCCCGTGTTATATAAGAGGGATAAGGTCTGCAGTCGCTTTAGTGGTGCTAGGGCATGGACGCCTTTATCAGTGATTCCAACTAAGCTCAAATCAAGAAACTGTAGATTTGTGAGCTTTGCCAAATCTGACATACCCGCATCAGTTAGCCTGTTGCCATAAAGGATCAACAACTCAAGGTGCTCAAGAGAACTTAAATCCGATAGCGCCCTATCGGTGATCTTCAACTTCTCAAAGGCCGTTTTTTTCAGATTCAGACATCGGAGTTGACGGAAACCCGCGATGAACGGCATTGAATCATCCGAGATGTTTTCGCACACTTCAAGATCTAGTGACCGCAGGTTTGCCAGATCGGATAACCCGTTAATCGTAGCGTCGGATATGCTCGTGCCTCCGAGTCGGAGACACCGCAAAGATCTCAATTTTCCGAGCGCATCGACGACCGTCTCGTCGATGCCAGTGCATAATTGCATATCGAGGCCGGCCAGCAGTGGTATCCCGTTTAGTTGCTCAAGTTGCTTTGCGTGCACTTCATTTCCCGACAAATCAATTACAAACTTGCAGGTAGCCGTTTTGAAGAGGGAAATGGCCTCGGGATCGAAGAATCCCTCTGCGTTAGCAGTGAGCCGCACAAATGGCGTCGCAAATAGGGTTTCGGGTTCGGGTGCGTTATAGAGTTGGCTATAAAAGACTATGGAGTTGATGTAATCCTCGTCACCACTGGATCCTAAACTAACATTCTCAGTTTGCAGGGCGTTCAAAGCTGCTTGCATCTTGCTTGAAAAGGCGTTCCCTACCGGCTTGGGGAGCGCGACACTTGCGGCCTCTGTACGTTTGACGTCGTGGGCATAAATCACATTTTGTTCACGAAGAAACAAACAACCGTTGGCTACGACCGGATGTGACCAACTGTCGCCACCGGCATCGGGTATCTGCAGTTTTCCCTGAATTGTAAAACCCGACGCATCCGCCTTGATCAACGCAACAACGCCATTTTGATAACGAAAGATGAATCGATTATCCACATAAATCACTGCGGCAGAGCCGACTCCAGGGCCCCGACGTTTCCAAAGTATTTTACCGGTCGCCAGGTTTAGACAGGTCGGCAGGCCATTGTTGCTCCCGTGACCACCAAATACATACTCCCCCAACGCGACGACTCCTCCGTGATGGTTTTGGAATTCATTTCCCTGCAAACGGTATATTTCCGTAACAGAAGTACCATCGTCCCCATCTGATGTAAGTTTTAACAGGACACTTCCGGCGTTGTAGCCATTGGCCGAGAAAACGAGATTGTTCCTAACAATGGGCGTGGGGATATTGGCGACATCTGCACTGATGTCATTGTATCCCCAGAGGAATCGGCCATCATCGCAAGCAACCCCTATAAGACCTCGTCCAACAAGCTGGACATATTGTTCAATTATCCCCACCCGAGTTTTTACGACCGACGAAAACGAGGCTCCGTCGCCACCTTTATCGCCGAGCACGGGTGCAGTAGTCTTCCAAACGAGTTCGCCTGTGGCTTTGTCTAAAGCCACCATCAAGGCGTCGTCACCACCAGGAGTGCAAATCAGGTGTTTTCCATCAATCAGTGGGGATTCACCGTAACCACGGCCTGACTGTAGCTTTCCCTGAAACTCCGAAAAAAGATCTAGGTGCCAGCGGACTTCACCTGACCTTGCATTGAGACAGGACAATTCACCGTCCGGATCGAGCGCATATAGGTATTCCCCGTCGACCGTCGGCGTGGACAACGCATGGCGTCCGGACTCGCCTATCTTCGTTTTCCACAGTATTTTACCCGTCTGTTCGTCCAGTCCATACGCAAAGATAATACCACCTTCGCTACCAATCGTGTGCAGCAAGCCGTTACTCACAACGACGCTCGCATAGCCTTCCCCAAGGTGCTCTGTTTTCCATTTTAGTTGAGGTCCCGTTGCCGGCCACGATTCGAGTAGGCCCGCTTCCTGCGATACGCCGTCTCGATTTGGGCCTCTCCATTGCGGCCAGTCATCGGCATAGATGTCGCTGAAGCAACCGGTCAAAATAGCCGACACTAGAAACAATCGTGTAATAGGAATCATTGAACTTTGAGACATCGGGGCCTAGCACCTTTCGATCAATTGCAACGTCCGACTGCGTGAGTGTTGGCCACGGTCTTACGAAATTATCGCGAACAACCTTTTATCCTAACGGGTAGCACGGTGGCTATACAAGTTGACATACCACAGACATGTCGTGTCTATATTATTCCGTCGATTCAGCACACCATGACTTGCACACCCCTACACCGATAGCGAAGATAGAAATAAGTACTTTATGGCAACCTATATTCCCTGAGAAAAATGTAATGAAAAACGTGTTATCGGGCGTACGTCTGTTATTATTTCTTGCGTCAGTTAGCCTTCACGCTCAAGATACTCCTCAGGATGACTTTAAACGTCCCCAAGCAAAACACCGAACCAGCTTACATGTACCCACTCCATGGTTAGGGTACGGGCATGATAATTCACCGGAAATCCAAAGGGCGATTTATCTCAAATCTTCGGAACAGATTCGCGCTATCTTTCTGCAACAGTCTAATAATAAATCAGCCGCACCCCTGAGTTATCCTCAAGCCAATGGACTGCGGATCGTTGGGACTGGACATAGCTGGATGCAGCCCGGCTTTCGCACACTGCCGAAGATTGCTGAGCTGGCAGGCTTAAAACAACAACTGCGAATCAATAGTCGGGGCGGAGAACGGGGTGCTGTACGTATGATGTGGGAGCTGGAAAACGGAATCCTATCATCACAAGGCAAACCAAAGCCTGTTTGCATGGCTGCCATTACAACGGGGCAATGGGACGCGATGATGTGGGGCAGTTACACAAACGACCGCGTGGAATATTACCGCGCTTGGATCGATTACTGTCTGAAATATAATCCTAAGATGGAATTTTATGTTTTCAATGGTTGGCCCCAATATGCCGATGGTTTCGCAAAGCAGGACAGAAAGCCACTGATTGAAAACTACCGCGCTCAAGGCGTGAAAATCAACACGGAAATTACCAAAAGAATCGCCATCCTCGATAAACACTATCCAGATAAAGTCCACGTACTCCCAACCTGTGAAGCGATGATCGGGGCATTGGAACTTTACTTCAAGGGAGACTTGCCGAGCATCAAGGGACTTAATCGCCAGGTAAACGGCGCAACGCCAGCGATCTGGCGCGACGGTGGGCACCTAGGTGCCGGTATCGAGTGGCTCGAGGGATACGTCTTTTACGCAACCCTGTACAAAAAATCGCCTGAGCTGATTGCAACGCAGTCCCCATTGAACAACGATCCGCTGGACAAAATCTTTCGCAAGATTGCTTGGCAGGCCGTTATTAACAATCCACTTACAGATGTAACGGACAAGAATGGGAACGGAATTGGGGACGAAATTGAATAGC
>CAWVZW010000117.1:0-9340 GCA_963934735.1 uncultured Planctomycetaceae bacterium | reverse complement strand
CATTCATGGTAGTTCGCTTAGCAGAGGGACCACTGCAGGTGAGCGGTCGCTATGGTGACGGCTTAACCCCTCACAGTATAACGATTACTCCAATTCCTGAAGAGAGTGAGTTAGCTGTTGAATATATACATTTTGAAAACCGAGGGACCGCTCGTACACCGCAGGAACTCGGCGTGTACATTGATCAGTCCGGTGCCCATCCTTACAAGTTGGTGGGTCCTATCACCGTTCCAGTCAAAGAAGGCCGGCAGGAATTTGAATTATTCGGCACCTTAGAAGATCACCTCGGCGTGGTCTCTGACCCGATTGTGGCCGCTGATCGCAGCCCTGGTTACTGGTTGAAATTCCGCACTTTATCCATTGTGAATCACAACAAGCTCGAGGATTTTCCGCTGCCGGCGCGAGTCATGTGGACTGAGCCCATTTATCTTGTGCGTCCCGATGAACAGTGGATCAAGGCATTTGGTCATAGTCATGGTCTGATTCCCTCGGCAAACGGAAACAACGGAACGCATGGTAATGAGGCAAAGGGTCCGGCGATTTATCCCGCGGCGATGAAAACGCATGGGCATGTCGTCATTGAAAAGGTGGAGTTTGAAACACCGTTTTCTGAAACATGGCCCCCAGCAGCCGTCCAACCGTTTCTGACCAACGGGAAACTAGACGGACAGCAAATCCCAGCCAAATTGAAGTCGTTCGCGGCACAAGCTTGGCGCAGGCAACTATCCGGAGCCGAAGCGATCCATGTCGAAAAGACATGGGCCCAAGAGATTTCCGCTAGCACAAGCGAACTCGAAGCATTGCGAAACTCAATCGCTACGATTCTGAGTGACCCGCGGTTTCTATATCTGCATCATTCAAATAACTACGATATGGTCTCTCGCTTATCGTACTTCCTATGGAACGGACCGCCGGATGCGACGTTGACCGCGCTGGCCGGTGCGGATCGCTATCTTGATGATTCCGTAATCGAACAGCAGGTGGACCGCCTGATTGCTGACAGTCGCGGGCGACGATTTATTGAACACTTTGTAGCGCAGTGGGTCGATTTCACCCGTCTCGATCAGATCGCGATCGATCCGAATTATTATCCCACATTCAAGGAGCGCGGCCTGCGAATCAAGGAATATATGAAGCAGGAATGCGTCGAGTTCTTTGCACATGTTCTCAACCATGATTTGAGTTGTCTAAGTTTTCTGGAATCTGATTTTGTGTTGGTGAATGAAACACTGGCAGAGCATTACGGCATCACCGATATCTTCACGCCGCGATTTCTGCCCGTTGCTGCGTCCCAACATCGTGGTGGCGGCGTATTAGCACAGGCTGCGATCATGCTAGCTCAATCCGACGGGCAGGATGCCCACGCAGTCAATCGGGGAGTTTGGATACGGTCGCGGTTACTGGGTGATCCACCGTCTGATCCGCCGCCGGCCGTGCCTTCATTACCGGAACTAACGGGCGACCGCAAAACCAACGACCCTGTCTCTGTCAAACAGAGATTGGATTTACATCTCAAAGCAGGCACGACCTGTTACGACTGCCACAAGGATATTGATCCATGGGGCATTGCGACGGAAGGCTTCGATGCCGTGGGCTTGCCGCGAACCACAATTCGAAATGCTGGCCCGGTTATGAAGAAAGTCGTCATTGACGGAGTAGAGATCAACGGGTTGTTGCCGTTGAAGCAGTTTCTTCTCCAACAACGCCACGAGCAGTTTGCGCGTGGTTTTACGCGTCATATGCTTTCTTACGCGTTGGGCAGGCCGCTCACATTTCGTGATGAGGTGATCGTGCGGAATTTGCAGTCAGAGTTTGCCGAAAGCGGGTACAATATGCGAAGCCTGATCAAATCAATTGTCACGTCAACGATTTATCGGCAAGGCTCGCAATCAAAAAATCAAAAATGATCATTGCGTTATCGTCAGCAGGCTGGAAAGAAAACAATCATGGCTAAGAGAACCCAGGTCCATCGACGTACATTTCTCCGCGGCGCGGGAGGTGTGGCCCTGAGCCTGCCGCTGCTCGAATGTATGGCGGTCGATACCGCGATTGAAACTCCGAAGCGTCTCCTGGCGCTGTATGTCGGTCACGGATTTGCGCTGGACGGTGAATGGTCCTGGTACCCGACCTTGGTCGAAGGCCAAATGCAGTTCGGAAAGTCCATGGAAGCCTTTACCCCGATGGCAAAGCGTATAACCGTTGTGCAAGGCCTGGAACATCCCCAATGCGTGAGTGCTGGCGGGCACAGCACGGCCGATTCATTTCTGACCGGCAGCAACCCCGCGGCTGGCGTGAAAAGCCCATCGCTCGACCAGATCGCCGCAACGGTACATGGGCATAAAACACGCTATCCGAGTCTCGTACTTGGCAATGAAGGAGGCTTGGGCGGCGAAGGCCGATCAAATACACTTTCCTACAACCAGTTCGGACGCGGCATCCCTTCGACCAATAATTTACGTGGCTTGTATGACGCAATGTTCAACTCCGACCCGGCCTTGCAGCAGGATGAACACAAACGATTGAGCCGAGATCAGCGCCGCGTCGATCGTGTTTTGGACTCGTATCGCGAGATCAAGCGTCAGCTCGGTCGCGTCGATTCACGGAAGCTGGAACACTACATGCAGGCGTTGCGTGATGTGGAAAAAGATATCGAACGTCTGGAAACTTGGATGGATAAGCCTAAGCCACAGGTGGCGACCAAAGGCCTTACGCTAGATGCAACCGTGCAGGATCCGGCCACTTTTATCCGCACGATGTACAGCCTGATTTATTTGGCATTTAAGACCGATTCAACACGTTACGTGAGTTACATGCTGCAAAGCATGAATAGTAGCGCGTGGGACAATATCCCAATCCAGCTAGGCCTCGGCGGTACGCACCACATTTTGGCCCACAATGCGGTACAAGGAGGTGGGCACTTGGTTAAACTTGGGAAGTACGACAAGTTTCAGGCTGACCTACTGGCTGAATTCGTCACGAAACTGGCGGATACCCCTGAGGCCGAAGGCACGATGCTTGATAACACAATTGTGCTCTACGGTAGCAGCAACAGCCAGACGCACATCAACACTGATTATCCTTTGATGTTGGTGGGCGGCGAAAACCTTGGTCTCAGACATGGTGCCGTTCATGATTTTGGTAAGAAAGCCCCACCGCTGTCGAACCTCTACCTAACACTGCTAAACGCATTAAATGTACCCGCCACGCAATTCTCCGACAGCAACGGAACGATTTCAGGAATCATGGTCTAAGCCCCATCAGGCCGCACTACGTGTAGGGATTGGTCCTTGTTTTTATTGCCTTCTTCAACTGAGTATGTCATGAAGCACTTCCCCGCGGACATCGGTCAAGCGGAAATCGCGGCCCGCATGGCGGTAGGTTAATTCTTCGTGATCCAAACCTACCTGATGAAGTATTGTCGCGTGCAGATCATGGGTATGAGCCGAGTGCTCTGTAGGCATGATGCCGTATTCGTCAGATTTCCCGTAGACCATGCCCCCTTTCACGCCGCCCCCTGCCATCCATGAACTGAAACAGTAGTTGTGGTGCTCCCTGCCCGCGTGATTTGCATTGGTGTTAAAAGGGGTCCGTCCGAACTCCGAAGTCCACACCAAGAGTGTCCGTTCGAGCATTCCACGCTGTTTCAAGTCACTTATAAGTCCCGCAAGGGGCTTGTCAATATTTTGGGCCAGCCGCGCGTGGTCTCCCATGTTACCGTGCGAATCCCAATTATTGTTTGAACCTACATCAATCAGTTCAATAAACCGCACGCCGCGTTCCGCTAATCTTCGTGCCATCAGGCATTGCCAACCAAACCCAGTCGTGTCACCGCGTTTCATTCCGTACATTTCAAGTGTCGTCTGGTTCTCATCGGACAGATTGAATGCTTCCGGCGCCGCCTGCTGCATCCCAAAAGCGGTCTCGAACGACCGAATCCGAGCACTAATCGCCAAATCCACTGGCCGGCTTTCCTGGTGACTGCGATTAAGACGGCTCAGTAGTCCCAGTTCCAGTTGTTGTTGCTCGCGAGACAATCCTCTAGGAGCGACGTTGGCGATGGGAGTTTTCCCGGGGGTGACGTGAGTTCCTTGATGACATCCGGGCAGGAAACAACTGGCCCATGTCTGTGCACCTGCGTATGGAGCAGCGGGCGCTAGGACCATGAAAGAAGGGAGGTTTTGGTTTTCCGTACCCAGTCCATAGCTGACCCATGAACCGATGCTCGGACGAGCAAATTGTGCGGACCCGGTATGGGCGGCGAGCGTCCCCTTGTCATGTCCGTCACTATCACAGTGCATTGCATTGACTACGCAAACATCGTCAATGACGGATCCAAGATGTGGGAAAAGGTCGCTGACCCACGTTCCACTGCTACCGTATCGCTTGAAGTTCCAGCGTGGCTTAATTAAGTATCGGGTAAACTCTCCGGGCTTGTTGAGCCACCGTGAGGCAACGATCGATTTACCATGATCTTTCGATAATTGTGGTTTGTAATCGAACGTATCGACATGCGAGACTCCACCGGTGGAATAGATGAACACAACGCAATCCGCTGCCGGAGCGGAATGCGGGGAACGAGTTGCGAGTGGGTCTGCGGGTTGCGCCGATAGCTCGCCGCACATGCCAGCGAAAGCTGTCATGGCGAAGCCCCCTGATGCTTCCTTTAGGAATTTCCGACGATTATTGGTAAATGGCGTGGTCATGCTTAACTTCTGGTAAATTAGTCGACAAACAAAAAACTATTGCTAGTTAAAATCACGCGTGCTAGACCAGACCAGATCTCCTGCTGGGAGGCTGGTTGGTTTTGCCGAGAAGATTCCTGATTATACGTAGTTACAAATTCTACCGCCGCCTCGAAGTCCGATTTGCTTGGCTGTCGACCGTGACCTATCTCGAATGCCAACTGCACACGTTGATCTGTCGTTTTTGCCGACATGAGAATTCGTTCTGCCAAGGCTCTTGCTTGTTCATGTACGAATTTGGAGTTCATCAGAAATAGCGTCTGAGTTGGCGTAACTGTTGGCTGGCGTTTACCAATACTAACATTCGGGTCAGCGGAATCGAACAGTTCCAAGTACGGATTCCGGCGATTACGTTGCTGCATTAAATAGACGCTTCTGTAATTTGACTGATAAACCGCGTGAAACGGATGATGGATTGTAAATCCCCAAGTGTTAACGTCGGGAAAGGGATGGGGTTGCCCATTACTTTGTTTGAGATTCCCACTGACTGCCAGCATGGCATCCCGCATAGATTCAGCATCTAGTGGGCGTCGCGTATATCTCCAATGCAGACTATTACTAGGATCAAGTTGAGATTTTTCGGAATAGTTGATACTGGATAGTTGATAGACGCGCGACTGCATCATGACACGGTGTAAATGTTTAATGGACCAGTTGGATGCAATGAATTCCGCTGTTAGCCAGTTAAGTAATTCTGGGTGAGTGGGTCGCGCCCCACGGAATCCGAAGTCACTTGGAGTAGAGACGATTCCCTGCCCGAAGTGCCATTGCCAAACTCGATTGACAAGTACGCGTGCGGCCAGCGGGTTTTTGGGGCTTGTGATCCAGTCGGCAAGTTGCAATCGACCACTACCGATGTACCCCAGCGGCAACTGCTCGGCGCCAAACACCTCTAGGAAACGCCTCGGCACCTGCCGTCCCAGCTTAGTCGGTTCACCTCGCAGTTGAATATGAGCGTCCATCGGCGTGCCCTCTTGCACTCCATAGGCTACTTCGTAAACCGGAGTAGCCTGCACCGTCGTTTTCAACTCATTTAGTTGAGCCAACTTGCGTTCGATTTCAAGAATGCGTTTTTTGTCAGCGGCGGTTTGAATTCGCGGCATAACCTCAGGGCTATTCAGCGCGGCAAAGGGCGTTTGCCTCAAGCCAACGTTATCGATGTCGCGTGCACTTGCCGGTCCGGGCACGTGTCCAATGGCATCGCAGATAAAGCAATCAACAATACCGTTCCAGTTGGGTGCCGTTTTCTTATCGGAGAACCGCGTCAGATCACCCAGCGTTCCGACAACTCCCATATAGGTCTTTTCTTGAGTATTGATGACGACCTGAAGAGTGTACCACTCTCCAGTTTTAAGTGAGCGGAGATTCTCCCATTCGCCACCGTTGCGAATAACAAAGCTTGTTGGAGTTACGCTGAATTCGACGGCAAGTGATTGCACTACGCCTTGACCCAAGTAAAAACGATAGGCTCCTTTTTGCGATGCATCTGCTTGTGTCCGGAAATCCAGGTTGAAAGAAATCGTGTCACTGTTATTGGTCTTAAGTTCATTGGGGAAGACATAACGAATTCCGTCAGTGTTTAGACCACTCCCCAAGTGAACACCGCGTGTTCCTTGCGGGTAAACATTTCGAAAAGGGCTCTGCGATGATCCTCGAATTTCAACTGGGCCAGCATAAACCCATGGGGCGGTCAAAGGTTTGTCTAGTTCTTGTGATTCCATACCGAGGTCCAAGCCACCGGCTAACCAATTCGCGCTATTTTCCTGACGCTCTTTTTCAAGCGCCTTACGATCGCGGTCAAATGAATCTAGAACAGCAATTCTCTCGGCGTCGAGTTGTCGAGCCTTCTCGGGCGCAACAAGTGCTGGGAAGTGGGATGGATGTTTCTGCTCCTCCCCCCCAGGGAAGGCCCATGTTGTGCTCTGCATCATCCCGTATAGAGCGTAATAATCTTCCGTCGTGATTGGGTCATACTTGTGGTCGTGGCATCGTGCACAGCCAACGGTTAGGCCCAGTAGTGAACGCCCCACCGAATCAATCACATCGGCAAAATCTAGGTGTTGATAGTCGGGCGATGGTTTATATCCATAACGCTTGCCAATCGCCAAAAATCCGGTTGCTGTGACACGTGAAGCATAAAGTGATTCCGGTCCTGTCGATGCTATGATGTCACCTGCAATTTGTTCGCGAACAAATTCATTATAAGGTTGGTCGGCGTTAAAGGCGTTGATGACCCAATCGCGGTATTTGAAGGCCTCGCGCACCGGATAATCTGCGCCATCCCCCGCTGTGTCCGCGTAGCGCGCAACGTCCAGCCAGTGGCGACCCCAACGTTCACCGTAGGAATGTGAATCCAAAAGTCGGTCAATTACTTTGTTGAAGGCGTTGGCCTGTCCGTCATTAATAAATGCATGGATTTCCTCGGGCGTCGGAGGTAGGCCCGTGAGGTCAAACGTGGCTCTACGAATAAGCGTGCGTTTATCGGCAACGGGTGACGGCGGCAATCCCTCCGACTCGAGTCGCTTGAGAATAAACCGATCAACAGGTGTCCAACTCCAGCGGTCAATAGATTTTGAAGTTGGTGGCATCGGTCGGATTGCTGGCTGGAAAGACCAAAATTTCTCTGCCTGCTCTAGTGTCAATTTAGAAAGTGGAACGGGTGTGGGTTCGCTAGGCGCGATTGCCCCGCCGCGGATCCATTGTTCTAGGGAAACAATTTCTTGCGGACTTAACTTTGTCTTGCCGGGTGGCATTTGCAAGTCAGGGTCGGTTTTTTTGACGGCTCGCAAGAGAAGGCTATCCTGCGGTTTTCCAGGGATTATCGCGGGCCCGCTAAGGCCCCCTTTTTTCCAGTGCAACGGTGAATCGAGCCTAAGGCCAGATTCTTGTTTTTCATTCCCGTGACATTTTAGGCAGTGCGTGACTAACAGCGGGCGTATTTTCGATTCGAAGAAATCGATATCTGACTGCGCCCTCGCTATTGCAACGCCAGTACTGCAGATTAACAACCATGTTAATAGTATGGCTCTGGGAATATTTAAACGCTGCATGCATAGGCCAAAATAAAGTAGTGAAAGCAGGAGGTGACGGGCTGAGTTACCGGATATGTATTATAACAAAGTCACGAGGCTTATGTCGATCGAAAGGCATCCTAACTCTCACCGACCAGCGGTTTAAATGAAAAATCGCGCATCCTAGTCCACAATTTTCTTGCGCGTTAGTGCGACGACTTCCGCAAGAATCGGTTTCGCATCTTTCCACGCAATTCCGTACACGTTTTTAAAAGATCGATTGAAACTTTGACCTGAAGCAGCCAGTTGATAGACGTTCATTGATGACTCAATTCCACCAATGGCACTCAACGCTTCGACGGTCAAGAATCCCAACGTATATCCGAGCCGATAATTCGGACTACGCAAACACTGATTAGGAATATCGCTGTTGTAATAATCCAGAATGGTTGCTGAAGAGTATTCTGTGAAACTGTCTACTTTATGCGATTGAACTTGTTGCTTTCTGATTTGTTGGTACTTTTCAAAGCTTGTAGTACCGGCTGAAATCCCTGCAAAATGAGCTTGGCCCTCTATGAGCCAACAAGGTGATATTTTTTGTTGTTCACTTCCCGGATGATCCTTACCTATCCAAGGAGCCATTTGTACGGCATGAGTGTACTCGTGAATCTGCATTGGTCCCCTGCGATATGGATCTTTTGCATCTGGACCGTGAATGCCAAAAACGCCCACGCCTACTGAACTGAAAGATTGAATTCCTGAATTCGCACCTGTGCACTTCGTACCATCACAAGGCCCGTCAATCAGTATTTCCATTCCGGGTTTGTAAAAGGGGAGTTTTTTGTATTGCTGGTATGCCCACGATTTGTCTTCGAAACTGTAGAAAAAAGCAATATACTTGGTCGGTCGTTTAACATTAGCCCAAAGAGTCATTCCATCGACAAAGGCGCTTTCATTGTCTTCAAAATACAATTTGGTGTTGGGGCCGATAAGAATTTCTAGGTCTATCACCGAGGTTGAAGAAGCACGGTTTGACTTCAGCAATTGCTGTGTATTAGTCCATGCAACTTGAGGAATATCTTCTATACGCGATTTGAGATTTGTAAAAGTAATCGGCTCTGCAGCCTGCATTGAAGAGAAGGACAAAACAACCAAGAACGCTAAAAGTGTTTTCATAACTATCCGGATGCAAGTTTTTACCTAGTGTGCTTTGTCGTCTCGAAGGGAGGCTGTATCTCCAATCCTACCCCATCAACGGACCGCCGGACAAGCAAACCGAGCACCAAATGAAGGTAATCATTCGGAAGCCCATTGAAACATGCCAACATTTCGTTGTCGGACTTAATGAATCGGTACAAATCTTTGACAACCCATCAATACATGCAGGGCGTTAAATCAAACCGCTGGCCTCGCTTCGACCGTCGGCTGTGGCAACGTAATTACTGGGACCACATCATACGTAACGACTGGACGCTGAATGCGATTCGAAATTACATTATTTGCAATCCGCAACGGTCATCTGATAGGGACAAATCAATTCGATAACAGCCGCGACCACAATAAACCGTCGCATGTAGGGCGGAATCA
>CAWVZW010000116.1:0-9409 GCA_963934735.1 uncultured Planctomycetaceae bacterium | reverse complement strand
CGGCACAAAACAAATCTTCGCGGGGCCATAAATCGATATCACTTTTGTTGGTTTCAGTGGGTCCCAGCATGGCTTCGCCTGAGGCAAGTATTTTTTGGATCAGCGTGGATCGCCGGTTGAGTAAGGTAGTTCGCTGGGCAATATCAGTGGCACGGTCAAAATATTTCATGCCATCTATCCATGTTTGTTCGCAACGGCTAAATATCGATAGCGGTGGACCGCTCCAGATTACAAAGTCGGCTTGCTTGCCCGCTTCAAGCGATCCCACATATTGTGAGATACGCAATTGTTTGGCGGGATTCAGAGTAACGAATTTGAGTGCTTCCGTTGGTGCCACGCCACCGTACTTCACGGCTTTTGCTGCTTCATGATTGAGGTGGCGTCCGAGCTCGCTATCGTCTGAATTAAAGGAGACGACGACACCTGCGTTGTGCATGATTGCACCGTTATAGGGAATCGCGTCGTAGACTTCGAATTTATAAGCCCACCAGTCGGCGAAAGATGACCCCATAGCACCATGTTGTGCCATTTCCTCAGCCACTTTGTATCCTTCTAAGATGTGCTGAAAGGTACCGATTTGAATGTTGAAATGCTCTAGAGTACGCATGAGCGTAAGAATTTCGTCTTGTCGATAACTGTGGCAATGAATCCAACGCTCCCCATCGAGTATTTCTTGTAGTGCTTCGAGTTCTAAATCAACTCGTGGCGGTAATCCCCGATGTGTCTTGTTCCACTGCAGGTGATCTTTTTTATATTGCCTAGCCCGCACAAATGCATCCTGCATGATTTGTTCAACACCCATGCGAGTTTGAGGATAGCGTGTTGTGTATTCATCTCCCCAGTTGCTTTGCTTGACATTTTCGCCCAAGGCAAATTTGATGCCTTGTGGGGCTGCGGCAAATTTCATCTGTTCCCCGAGTGAACCCCACCGTAACTTGATCACTTGGTTCTGCCCGCCAATTGGATTTGCCGAGCCATGTAAAATATTGGCCATCGTGACACCACCGGCGAGTTGGCGATAGATTGTCATATCATGTGAATCAACGAAGTCGCCAATGCGAACTTCGGCAGTGATGGACTGGGCACTCTCGTTGACTCCGCCGTCAGTCGCCATGTGTGAGTGGCAATCGATAATACCGGCAGTGATGTGTTTGCCCGCTGCATCGACCACTATCGCACCGCGAGGTGCCTTTAAATCGGGTCCGACGGCGACGATGATTCCGTTTTCAACAAGCATGTCCGCTTTTGGTAGAATCCCTTGTTCGCCGGAAGTCCAAATTGTTGCATTGGTTATGAGCAGCGTTTTGGGTTGATTAGGTTTAGTGTCTCGGCCATAGGCACCAAGTGGGAAATTAACAGCAAACGTTGCTTTGTCTTCGACCTCAGGTTTTTCATCCTTATTTTCTTGTTTCGCTGAGTCGTCTTGTTCAGTTGTCTTTTCGATTTCTCGGGTAATTGTGATATCCGTGATGCTGCCGTCCGGCGTCGTCCATTGTCCTTGTCCGTGAATTGGAACCGTGGCAGAATCGTTACCTGTTAATGTCAGGGTGAACATGATAAATCCATCTTGCCCAAAATGTTTCCCTGGCAAGACAGCACTTAGCCGCGCACCTCGCAGTGAAACTTTGATAAGCGGAATGATGACTTGTGGTGGTTCGTTTTCCTTAGATTCGTTGTCGGCATCTTTTTTGTCTGCTTGATCTGGTTGTTTCACGGTTTGTGTTAATTGCCCGGATAGTTTGGGAGTCTTCCCTGAAAGTTTAAGGTTCCATATTGCGGGTTCTGTGCCGAGCGACAGTTTCCAATGCCCGCCGACGTCTAAGAGTGGTTTTTTATCGAGTTCGAATCGTTGTCCGGCGACCCACACTTCATGGATGTTGGTTTTTGCATCAAAAATATCACCGGTTGCAATAACCAAGCTTGCTAGTTTTCCAGGTGCGACCGTGCCTACGAGTTTTGTTACTCCGAGGGCCGTGGCTGGTTGAGTTGTGAGAGCAGCTAAGGCTTGTTCAGGATTGAGTCCTCGTTGAACAGCACGGCGTAGGTTTTTGAGAAAATCCGATCGTTTATTGAGACCATGGCTCGTGAGCATTATTGGGATACCAGCTTTGGCAATGCGTCCTGGGTTTTCAGGTGCAATATCCCAATGCATCAACGTTTTTAGTGATACAGCACGTGCGGATTCGATACTGCCAACATTGGGCGCTTTCGGAAAAGCAACAGGTACGATAACGCTTCGGCCGGCTTGTTTAATTGCCTCGAGACGTTGATATTCTTTACCGGAGCCGAGCATGATAGCTGACAGGTTAAATTCGCGGGAGAACCGATCGGCTCGAAGGAAATACTGTTCGTCGCCGGTAACAAACAGCGCTACTTGTTTTTGAGAAATCAACGGCTGTAAAGCCGCGAGGGCATCATTGCGTTCGGGGCGAGTGGTCGCTTGACCGCTATTAAAAGCATCCCAAGCTTTCCCATACCATTGGGCATCCAACAGTGCTTGTCGCGCTAGGGCAACGGCTCCCATCGGTGAATTCGGGTAATCGGTGCGCCCGCGCCCGTTAGGCACTGTTAGGTGGATGTGTTGAAAAACGTTTTGACGCAGCACAACACGATCATTGCTGCCGGTGCCACAAATCACAACAGCGCTGTTGCCTCGAAAGATCCCTTTGGAAGGAATCGCTAATCGTGTTGTGAATCCCTGGCTACGGTAAGAGGTGTTTAGTGAACTACTGTTTATGTAGTTCGTGGCCATATCGAGCTGTGGGGTAATCGTGTCATTCCAATAGGGCGCTCCGAGTGAATTAGAATTGTTCTCAATGCTGTTTTCGCTGTAGGCGTCGATAAAGCCTGCGTATACGGTTTTTCCGGAAAGATCAATGATCCGGGCGCCCGCTGGTGTGGCTCCGGACTTTCGGACTTCTTGAATCACGTCACCCTTGATGACGATCTCCATGTCCTCTAATTTCTCTCCTGGTTTGGTAACAACGCTAGCATGTTTTAAAACAGTCCAATCTGGAGTGTTGTTTTGTAAGCCAACGACCGGATCTGTGGTTGGTTGAGATTGTGCGGATAAAGAAATCGCTCCCAAAAACAGAATCAACAGACAGAGATTTATATGGCGTGGAGTGTAATGCAACATAGTTATTTGAGCGTTTCGCTGAGCAAAAAGGGATTAAAATCAACTTCTCCAATCCTATGATATATTGATGGACATTGAAATCTACCGCTCAGATTAATACGTAGAATGTTTGATGGTGTAGAATAGTGCGAGATCGATTTCCGTTCCTTTTTAATGCTGTTACCCACTATGCCTAAACGTAATGTCGCCATCATTGTTGCTACGTTGTTGCTATCACTGATTTGTTATTCGAAGATTCCGCAAAACAACTATAGTCGGCTCTATCAACGGGCAACAGCAATGCTCGATGCTCGCTATGTCGAAAAGATTGATCAGCGTCAGTTATTCCAAGGTGCCATGAACGGGATGATGGCGACTCTTGATGAGCATTCTGTGTATATGGCGCCCCGAGAATACCGTGGCTTAGATGAAATTCTCAATCAAGAATTTGGGGGTCTAGGAATATATATTGAGCGCATCAAAGAGTCTAATGAAATACGAGTAATAACACCAGCACTCGGAAGTCCGGCGCTTGAGGAAGGGATTCAGGCGGAGGATGTAATCGTCCGTATCGGCGACCGCCTTACCGCAGAACTAACAATCGAGGAATCGCAAAAACTTATGAAGGGGCCCGCTGGTAAAGATGTTGAGTTGACGGTGCGGAGAGAGGGCGAGGAGGAATTGCTTGTGTTTACGGTAACTAGAGCGATTATTCAAATGGCGTCAGTGCGAGGTTACAACCGAAAAGCGGATGGACATTGGAAGTACCGACTGCCAGGAGAAGACGAAGGGATTATTTATATGCAATTGGTCGATTTTGCAGCACGGTCGGCAGACGAGATCAAGTCAATTCTAGAGGTGGCCAAGACACAAAGTAGCTATCGCGGGATTATTCTTGATTTACGAGGCAATGGTGGGGGACTGTTAAACACTGCCGTCGACGTTTGTGATTTATTCATCAATCAGCAAAAAATCGTAAGTGTTCGTTTTCGTAATACGCAACAAGACCGTAGCTATGAGGGCACGGCTGATGCGACGATTGATGCGACCACGCCAATGGTGATTATGATTGACGAGAACTCGGCAAGCGCCAGTGAAATTACAGCAGCGTGTTTGCAGGATAATGGAAGAGTTGTTGTAATTGGGCAGCGCAGTTATGGCAAAGGCTCGGTTCAGGATGTTGAAATTTTACAAGCAGGTGATGAGGAGCACGCGATTAAATTTACGATTGCGCATTTTTGGAGACCCGATGGACAGAACATCCATCGCCTAGAACCCCTCGAAAAAGCTGACGCAAACGCCGTGTGGGGCGTCCGGCCAACGGATGGTTACGAAGTAGTCCTGACGTCCGAACAGCAAGCGGCAAATCAAGCAGATCGGTTGAGAAGATTTGTGATTCAACCACCGCCCAAGGAATCTAACAGTGACCCAGTTGCCGCACCCGCGACAAGTGTTGAATTTGACAAGGAGTCTGCTAAACCCAATGTGGACCCACATTTGCAAAGAGCGATCGAGTATCTCAACCAGCGAGATTTTGCCGCCTAAAAGGCTTGGTGACGGGAACCACAATGATTGTGATAGGAATTACCAATAGATATTCCTTGTCAGGCACTCATTGACTGGTTTCGGGCTCTGACGGTACGAGTCCCAATTCTTGTAGGTCGCTGGTGGTCCATTCCTCACCGTTGACAATGATGGTACTGCCGCGTGCTACAACGAACTTACCTGTTTCGGCAAAATACGGAGGTCGCTCTAATATGTATTCGTAACGTCCTGGCGGCAATGAGATTGAAATCGGGTTTGACTTTGACAGCCCATCATCTTGCGTGTCGTTGATTTTATAAATCTCTCTTCCGGCAGATGTTATTTTAATTTCCCAGCGGTTATTTCGATATTCAACAGGGAATTGAACTTGCACATAGCCTGGGCGATTTTGATACCAAACGCCGCCGCCGAGTCCGCATAAAATAACGATGGCCAGAAACGTGACAAAATAATTGACCTTCCCATAAGTACGTATGGCATTTCGGTTGGTGGTGACCGAATCGGATTCGATCGTGGGTATCGTTCGGCGACTTGGTCCTCTTACTGTTTCAACGGGCAATAAAATGTCGGGCCGTTCGACCTCCATGGTCGAGGCAATGTCATTCCCAAGGTCCAAGTCGATACTTTGAATCGGCTGGATGACCGACTCGCCTGTTTGGATATTGGGTTCTAATGACACCGTTGCCAAACGACATGTTTCTAATGCTCCGACCACTTCGTCCATCGATTGATAGCGATTGTTTGGATCCTTAGCTAGCATACGGCGGAATATTTGATCCAATAACTCTGGGATGTCATCACGAGAATCGTGAAGCGAAGGTATGGGATTATCTCGGTGGGATAGGAGCTTTTGGATTGCAGAGGACCCTGGAAAGGGAGGATGTCCCACGAGGAGTCGAAAGATGGAGCAGCCGAGGCTGTAGATGTCAGCGCGTTGATCGACATGGTGCACGTCTTCCGCTTGTTCAGGCGACATGTAATCTACGGTGCCAATGATTTGGTTGTGCTGGGTGATGCTGTCGTCGTCGGAACCTTGAGGCCGCTGCAAGGAGACGAGGCCCATATCGAGTATCTTAATGATCCCATCATCATCACGCAGCATGTTATGTGGCTTAATGTCACGGTGAATGACGCCTTGATCATGAGCGTAGGCGAGTCCCACGGCTGCTTGAGTCATATAGTTAATGACTTCGGGGACAGTTAGGACAGTCTCGCGTCGCACGATCACCCCTAAATCCTCACCCTGCACTAATTCCATCACCATGTAGTGTTTTTTGCCATATTGGTTGGCATCAATCGCTGTGACAATATTAGGGTGAGACAACTTGGCGGCGACTTCGACTTCGCGAAAAAACCTTCGCAACGTGGAACTGTTGGCTGTTACTTTCGATGAAATCACCTTAATAGCCACTCGGTGCTTCATCGTTTTATGTTCAGCTTCATAAACAATGCCCATACCGCCGCGGCCAATAACCTTAATTAAGCGGTAGTTATCTAGCTGAAGGGATTGGACTTTTCCTTGGCAAAGTCTTTGAGCTTGGA
Organism: uncultured Planctomycetaceae bacterium; assembly: GCA_963934735.1. GTDB lineage: Bacteria > Planctomycetota > Planctomycetia > Pirellulales > Pirellulaceae > UBA721. The sequence continues at coordinate 3,204 of CAWVZW010000116.1, read as the reverse complement.
ATTTAGTTAGAATCCCTTCGTTTCGTAGTGCCTTTGCCAACGCATCGCCATCGATTGGTCTCGCTTCGATTGTCTGATCAGCGATCCATTCACGAACCGCCTCGGCGGTCATGATTTCCGCTTCATCTAAATAGCTGATAAATTGCTTTAAGGAGACAGCCATTAAATCCGTGGTGCAATGGGAATGGGTGGGAAGTCTGCGAGTTGAATTACAGGGTGCATTGTTCCTATAGAGTACCACGTAATTGGCGTTCAACAATATTCGGGGCTACAATTTTATTGTGGCAAAGTTCACCAAAAGACAGAACGGGCCAGCGACAAGAGGGTTGCAATTGCAGGGCATCCGCCTGATTTTCAGTGAAAAAGATAATGTCGTTGGAATTAGCACTGCTTAAATCAAGGTCTCCGGCGACACGCTCTTCTTGCTCCACACGCCAGTCAATCGATCCCTCGTTGATTTGAAAATAGCGGCGGTCGGTGACTGTTAGGGTGTTGAATTGTTGTTGTGTGCCATAGGAGACGGGGTGTAAGCCTTGGGTTTGCAACCAATCCCGATTGATTAGCAGACCATCAGGGCAAAAATCCCAACGCTGAAGATGAGGTCGGTAAACATGATTTGCCGACCATTGAGTGATTGGTACTCTAGTAAAACATGTCAGCGGTAATTCTCCCTGAATTGTCTTACTTGCAGCAGTCAGCGTATTCGATGCAATGATACGTCGTAAGGTATTTAGCGCAGCATGGTTTGATTGTGGAAGTTGGTCTAGCAATTGGTTGATCCAATGTTGACGTGTTTCATCTGGCCACGGGCCATCACAATCGCGGGTCCAGTGGCCAAGATAGTTCTTGGAGGTGAACCAATCAGGTAAAACAATCGTGCTTGCGGAAGTGCATGGCTTGAGTTTACCCGCTCTTACAGGTGGTGATTTGACTTGCAAGCACCGAACGTTGTCGGGTTGTCTATTATGAAGTAGTGATTCTAATAAACTGTTTCTGCGGAGTTGTAGCACATCGATAATATTGGCGCTGGCGATTAGTATTCGGTCGCGGAGAGCGGGACGGAGAGGCGAAATATTGTTGTTAGCAGTAGCTGCGGTGTTGACGGCGGGACCTGTTAAAACGTCATAGGGTGCAGATAATTTGGATTGGGGATTGTTTACGATCGCGGCCCATTGGGCGGGGTTGGAATAGCAATGTATGGTGCCGAGAGCAAAATCCAATTTCTTTTGTCGCGCATGGATGAACTCGTGAGTCGTTGTTTGTGGGATTGTTAGGATTAGTTGCGTCTGTTGAGAGGCTTGTGCTAGACATTTGTTGAGTGCAGCGAACCACGGTAGTTGTTCGTAGAGCGGATGTCTAAGGCGTGAAGAGATTATTGCTCGAGATTGTATCGGAGGTAGTTCGCCACGATAGATATAGGGGCGTTTACCAATGGCGTTTCCGACTGATGGAGCGAACCACGGCGGTGGCTCAAAGGTAGTTTTGTACGACGGGTGCTGGGTAATCGGTGGCATCGCTTTTTCCCTATTCACTAGTGCTGCAGAAGCGCAAGCGATGTGAGGGAAATAGTATTTTAAGCGCACTTATCCGCCGCGAATAGATTTATTGAGTCGCAGATGTCACAGTGAATGACAATGTCTTACGAATCTACGCGTGCCAGCGCTGAAACCAATTTTCGAGCATCAGCAGCGACCACAGTCGTTGGCTGTGGTCAGTCTTTCCAGATTGGTGATCACTGAGCATGGTCTCGATTTGTTTACGTTGCACCCAGTCGTGGCACTGAGCGTTGCTCGCGAGAAGTGTATCACGAGTTTGGTCCCGCAGTTCATTGCGAAACCAATGATCTAGTGGCACGCCAAACCCCATTTTGGGGCGCTGCCAAATATTTGCTGGTAACAAATCCCCAAACGTGTCCTGCAGAATCTGTTTGCCTTTCCCTCTACGGACCTTCATCGAAGTCGGTATACTTGCTGCAAATTCTACAAGCTGATGATCTAAAAATGGTTGCCGACATTCCAGTGAATTCGCCATCGTGGCGATGTCAACTTTGGTGTTTAAGTCACAAGGCAAGTAGGTCAATAAATCAGCCGTGCAAGCAGCGGCGATGGCATCACGTTTCCCCGCTTGGTTCCAAGCTGCACTCAAGAACAACGCGGGATCATGATCTCCCTGCTCCGCTAACTGCTCGCAAAATGAATCCGTGTAATAATTTAGCCGCTGTTGGTAGGGGAAGATATTGATCCAGTCCAAATAGCGATGTACCGGAGAAAACCCAATGGGGTCCAAAAACCGATGGAGTCGCCGTAAACGCGACTTGTAGCGTGAACTGCCTGGTAATAGTCGATGTAATCCTAAACGCAGCAGGGCTTTGATGGGAGGCATACGGTCGATCTTATTGGCCAACGCAATCGCTCGGTATCGTGGATAACCCGCAAATAATTCGTCTCCGCCGTCACCTGATAGTGCTACCGTGACATGCTCGCGAGTCAACTGGGCCAAATACCATGTGGGAATTGCGCTGCTATCAGCAAATGGTTCGTCATAATGACTACTGAGCGAGGGCAAAATATTAATCGCATCGGGCTCAACGGTGAATTCATGATGGTCGGTGCCAATAAACTCCGCGACCTGACGAGCATATTTACTTTCATCATATTCCTTGACTGGAAAGCCAATGGAAAAGGTTTGTATCTTAGATGCGTTTTGTTCCATCTGTTGATATTGATTCATCAGGGCCACGATCAACGAAGAATCCACGCCACCGCTGAGAAAAGCACCCAAAGGCACTTCGCTTTCCATCCGAGAATGAACGCTGTTGGTAAGTAGTTCGAGTAATTTTGTTTTTGTATCGCTGTGGGATAAATCGTGAACGCGCTGAAGATCGGGATTCCAGTAACATTGCGTTTGTAATTTCCCATCTTCAAAAACGGCGTAATGGCCAGGAGCAAGTTTATCAATGGATTGAAATATAGACCGTGGATGGGGGACATATTGATAGACTAAAAAATCGTCGAGCGCGCGGGGATTCAACTCGCGTTTCACAAGGCCGCTCGCAAGAATACTCTTCAATTCACTACCAAACAGGACTTGCCCGCTACTCGGGTGGAAATGGTAGTAGAGTGGTTTTTGTCCAAGGCGATCGCGGGCTAACATCAACCGTTGATTATTGGAGTCCCAAATCGCAAAAGCAAACATCCCGTTTAG
>CAWVZW010000115.1:0-9569 GCA_963934735.1 uncultured Planctomycetaceae bacterium | reverse complement strand
ATTCGTAACATACGACGGTTGTGGCATTTCGCACAAGCAACTTGTTATCGTAAACGGCCGGATTCGCCCAACTGATACCGTCGAGTGCTTCGACCGTTAGCAGTTTATCAAACCCTGTCTCATGTGGTCGCAGAAAATGCAGTGGGCCGTCTTCATCTTGAACAACAATAATATCATCGATCATCATTATCTGGCCGTGATTGAAACGCCCCTTTTTCCACACCCGTTCGCCCGTGGAAATTCGAGCGCATTCCAAGATTCCATCAGATAATCCGTAGGCCAAATCGTCGACCGCCACAATATTTGTATACTTCGTTTTTAGGACTCGAGCGTTTTCCCAAATCCTGGCCGTACTCCATTCACCGTCGGTCTCAGAAACTGAAAACAAAGCCGCCCCTGTGCCGTACCCTTTGCTAATCCACACTCGGTCATCCCCAACAGGCACTGCCTGACTATTACTAGCTTCACTCGTACTGGAACCGGGCCAGGCATGCTCCCACAACACTTTGCCCGTCTCAATTTCGTGCCCTGACACGGTACTTTCATTGACACTCACAACTAGCCTCTGACCACCCAACGTCATGACAATCGGCGATGCGTAACTCATTTGCACATCCCCAGCGCGCCAACGCTGCTCACCAGTTTCTTGGTCAAATGCGACCAGTGAATGAAAAGGTCCTCCTGGTGCACCACCGAGCGGGACAACGACGAGTCCATCCACAGCCAAGGCGGAAGTACTACGCCCCCAACGGAGAACGCTCTTTTCCTGTTCTGGAGTCGACCCGATCATATCGAGTAGTTCTTTTTCCCACAGCACATCACCAGATTCACCTGCGAGACACACAAAGTGGCCAGTGGCTCCAACACTAAAGACTCGACCTTCAGCAATTGTCGGTGTAGCTCGCGGCCCAACACCACCAAGCAAAGTCGCATGACGCTGCTTCACCGCGTGAGCCCATCTGAGTTTTCCTCCGTGAAGATCATAGCAACTGACAATCTCCTCGTCCCCTCGTTGTTCACAGGTCACAGCGAACCCGTTCACTATCGCAAACGAGGACCAACCGGCACCGATATCACGTTTCCACAAAAGCTTAACATTTTCCACATTGGGATCCGCCGTCCAACCCGCATTGGTTACATGCGGATGCCCCGTAGGTCCCAGAAATCGCGGGTAATCCAAATTTCTATTTTCGGACCGCAAATCAACGGTACCTAACTCGACCTGAGTTGATGCCTGTTCCAGAGTTTCATCAGCCAACTTGGTACCCCGTAATTGAATCTGGGGTAACAACAGTCCGGACACAGCAGTTATCTCAAACAAGAGGATTCCTATCCCCGCCAGCAGCGGTATACCAATCAGCACCACCATCCGCACTCTTAAAGAAGCGCGACTAAAGATCACAAATCTCACATATAACACAAAACCCAAGATCAATAACACAAATGCCATTAATACATTTGCCATAGCGCGGTCATTAGGCACAGTCCATTGCGACACCGCAATACACAAAATGGTAATTCCAAGCACAATTATAAACCAGCGTGGAAAAATCAGCGCGCGCTGTTCTAATTGTTGGGAGGAATCCTGTGACTCATTCATTCCGACACCCCTGGGCCAAATTACACGAAAACCATATCAAAAACGAGGAAGGCGACTGGGCTATAAGCCGGGTTTTGTAATTACCGAAGTAATGATGGTCATTCATCTAGGACGACAATTGCTTGCCGCCTCAAGCAGCCTACCCGAAAGTCAACGAGAACGAGCTGCTCTCGGGGCACTTGCGCACCCTTCCTTTCTGTTTGGCTTTGCTTCCAATGGGGTTTACCTAGCCACACAGGTCACCCTGCATGCTGGTGAGCTCTTACCTCACCGTTTCACCCTTACCTGTTTGCACAGGCGGTTTGCTTTCTGCTGCACTTGCCCTGACCAAATGATAAATCATTTAGCCGGTCGGCGTTACCGACCATCGCGCTCTATGAAGCCCGGACTTTCCTCTCGTTCAAAAAGAACCAGCGACCATCCACCCAGCACATCTTCCTCTACACTTAAACATAGAACACAAGCACCGCTACAAACAGGGCAAACGCTCGTAATCTCAGCAAGAAAATTCAGCCAGCGCGTCACGGTCAAGCTCGATACCTAATCCAGGTTTATCTGGAATTTCCAAAAACCCTTGTTCGTCGATAAGGAAAGGCGTAACGACAATATCCTCAATATACTTTGCCGGAGTTAAGTACTCGACATATTTGGCATTTGGAATTGCCGCGGCCAATTGTAAGTCGGCAGCGAGACCGACTGCTGTATTCCATCCATGACTGACGAATTGCACATGATGATCCGCTGCCATCCAAGCAATACGACGTGCCTCACTCAGACCACCACACTTCGTTACATCAGGCTGAATAATATCTACGGCGCGACGTTCAATCCATGACTGGAACGACTGCCTCCGCGTCAACACTTCACATCCAGCGATTGGGACCGGTGAATGTTCACGCAGCTTACAATATCCGTCGATATCATCTGGGGCCAACGGTTCCTCGAACCACTGAATATCATAGGCTGCGAGCATCTGAGAGGTCCGCAATGCCCACTTATAACCGTGTGGCCAAAACTGTTCGCTGCCCCCAGCATCGACTAGCAACGTTACTTCCGAACCAACGGTTTCCCGCGCCGTCGCTACTAGTTTCTCGTCAAACGCATTATTGCGTCTCCCAAAGGGCCGCCATCCCAACTTAATCGCCTTAAAACCACGTGTGACGACTTGCTGCAATTGCTGAGCAAGCACGTCAGGTTCATCGAACAACATCGAACCATAAGGCTGAATACGATCTCGATAAACACCGCCTAGCAAGCGTGACACAGGTTGGTTACATATTTTCCCAAACAGATCCCACAGCGCGATATCGATTCCTGAAATCGCGTGCTCCACCGTACCGCCGCGTCCCTGCCAAAAACTACTCTGCCGCATCAACTCACTAAGTCGCTCCGGCTCATTCGCCGCCGCTCCTTTCCAGATCGGCTCTAGGAAATCAACTCCGGCTTGTGTCAAGGCCGAGCCCGTGAACACAGAACCAACGCCCGACAGACCCTCATCCGTATGCACTTCGACAAGCGTATGCAAATCATCTTGGGGCGCGTGACCTTCAGGCCAGCCTCCATCAACCGTCGCGCCTAATAGTTTATGGCACTGAATACTCTCAATCTTCATCATTCATTTTCCCTGATAGTTTGCTAGGAATTGAGCTGCCATTTCGTTGGCAATGCGTTGCCGGATATCCGGAGACATCAACGTAAAATGGTCTTTTCCTTCAACCATCACGATTTCGGCATCACTGTCGAGATCGTGCAAGGTTGCTTTGATCTGAGCACAAGCACCATTTAGATAAAACGTGTCTAACGTACCCATGAACACGTGCAAGCGCCCTGCTAACTGCTGTTTCAGCCCAGCATCCCAACGTCGTTTAATCAACAAATTTATGTCGTATTCGCGCCAGTACTTAACCGTACTCGGTATCACTTGCCCATTATCGCGGCGCCACATTAGCATCGGATTCCCCTGTTGGTCTACCGGACTGAACACAGCTTCAAACGACCGCAATTGTCCCCCACGACCAATAGCGTCATCCATTTTCCCAAAGTCAACATACCAAATCATCGGCGTTTCACCCCGCCGGGCCAACGGTCGCCGTTCACCGTCCGGATTGTGATACAAACTCAGCGGTTTTGCAGCGTAAAGATTCACTTCTTGATAATCCCGAAAATCAACGGGGTCAGGAGCCGTACTCCAGACGCCACCAAAGGTCTCCGGGTAATTGACTTGTAGCCAAAAAGAACTCCAACCACCGGAACTGTGCCCTGTCAAAAAACGCGCTTCAACCGCATTGATGGTTCTATAACGCCGAGCAATCTCAGGCACTAACTCTGCGACCACCGCAGCGCCTCGCGGGCCATTGGTTGCACTGTCGGCATATACGTGATGCCCCCATTTACATTGGCCGTCGAGATAGACGCGGATGAATTCCACTTCCGCATCGCCGGTTGGATTTGAACCTTGCATGTACCGCCGCCCCATCGTCTCGTGGGCACCTCCAAAACCTGAAACTTCATAGATAATCGGATATCGTTTATCCATTGTTTCGTAGTAACTCTTTGGCAGAACGACTGTTGCTTTCTGCACGACATCACGATTAAAGAATGCTGAGAGTCGCGGGCTTAACATCCGCACTTGTTGGTGATATTTCGTGCTGGAAAACTCTTTCTCAGCAATAACACTGGCGAGCCGAAGTTCAAATTCATTATCGCCATCCCAATCGATTTTCACTATTTCACTGTAAAAATTACCCGCCCCTTGAGCGTGGTTTGAACGATAGAAATCATGGTCGAATAAGGCTTGGAAAAAGTACGTGCCCGCCGGCAAATCCATTAACGTTTTGGGAAACCCCTGAGTGGCACCTGTTAAGGCAACAGTCATTTTCGGAGCCAGTGTGAGATCGACTGCGTAGAACGGTTCTGGGCTAAACCAGTTAGGCCCCGTAAAGGGCGGTTGACCTTCCCGTTCTGACGTAAACAGATACAATCGCCCCGACAAAGGCTGACTGATCAGGGCTTGGTCTACGCTAACAGTCACCTTCGGATCTGCTTGTAGTGGAACCACGTAAACCACGCAAACCAACACCACACAAATCCACGTTATTATTCTCATATCAGATTATCTCATCAAAGTACCAACTACGTTTAACCACCATCTATCCTAACATTTACAGAGACATTTTCCATCAACACTGATTAATTTGTATTTATCTAAATACATCCATAGCATCTGCGACTGTTAGCGGTCCGTAACAAACACGCGAGTCGAACCGATGATGAGACGTCGTTTACCATAAATAACGACTCGAACTGTTTGCAATCCACTCGAAACGTCTTCGACTAACACGTCAATGGCTTGAGGGCCAATTTGCACCTCCCGACCGGCCGACACCCACACGGGGTCATTTGCCATTTCGTACTCTTTTGAATAACCATTCCAGCGGTCAGACTTCGGAGTTGACTTAAGTTTGTTGATATTGCGTTCGATCAACTGTTCCCTTTGCGATCCACGCTGAGTGACAATTTCAACAACGGCTTTCCCGACAATTGGCGAGTCGAATGTGACTTGCAGCTTCTTCCCATTATTCACGATAGCCGCACATTTCACGCGGATCCCGTCCGGATAATTTACTCTTAACAACGGGTCACCAAGCAGGTTAAACATCCAACTGTGTTCTTGTCGCTCTTCTTTAAGCAAGTCTGAGTCGGGACTCGTTACCGCTGCTATTTGGTCGAGCAAACGTCGATTGGGAGAAACTGATTCTCCTGTTGCGGCGACCAATTCCTGCTTGGCTAACAATATAATCTCGCCCAATGTTTCGCGTCGATACTTAAAAGCTTGATTTAACATGGAATCACCCATAACACTCATCGCATAAGGCATCGTCACGCGAGTCGCCGCTAAAACAGCAACCGCTCCTTCCGGTGCCAATAACATCTGTTCGCCTATGCTTGCCCGCGGACCATCGAATGCACCCGTGTTACAAGCAAGGAATACACAAATTGGTGGCACACCTCGCACCTTTAATTTGGCCGTATCCGAAGACCGATAGATTGGCAACGGCGGACTTTCAGGTGTTCGCAAAGCATCAAGTTGGGAGCTTTGACCATGGCCCATGTATACCCAAAATAGGCCGCCTTCATTAAACCTGTCGATCGTAAAGGCACTAAACTCCGTGGGCGCTGGACAATAAGGACTCTGCCAGCTCGCGTAGGTCATCGATACGTTCAACGAGTCTGGAATTCCACCGCCGATGAGTCTCCGAGAAATGGCATCTATCAATCCATCAGCCAACGGTCCAAATCCTCCCACCCCCGCAATGAAATGCACATTGCGTTTGCTCGCGTGATTAACATAATCCACTTCATAGGAAATAATTCGTTGCACTAATTCAGTCAGCTGTTGTGAATTTTCAACAGGCAAACGCCCGAGGGCCACATCAACTCGACCATCGCCATCAAAATCAGCGTAATGCGAATCCGAAGCAATTTCTGGAGCTGATCCAAACAACACGTTTACCTTTGCGCGGTGATAAAACGTGGGCACCTGCACAGACGCCACAGACGATGGTGATTTCGATGGCAGTTTTGATTCGGTATCTCCGCGTACGAAACTCGGTGCGTCGCCAACAATTAAGATTGCTTTGATCTGTGACCTTAGCGGCAGCGCCAAGATAGTGGCACGAGTCAATCCGGCAGTTGGCCCAGGCACTACAAACTGAAATTTATGACCTTGCTTTTCGCGATACTCACACCAGGGCTGCAGCGCACTTCGAAACGCAGTGGGACATATGACAACCGTGTCGATGGCAATAGTCGCACTACTTGAAAAGCAAATAAAAACAAACAGAACCAATGACGAATTGAGCTGGGAAAATCGTCTCAAGTGACGTTTAACAAGCGAAGCATTCCAGGGAGTGGTCATCCACCGCAGCAATCCACATTCTCCTAATGCACTAATTAACCAATGACAATCCGACAATTGCACGACCGTGGTGCTTGTTTAACAATAGACACTTTTCGTACGATTCTCGAGCCGACGTGCGATCGTTCAAGGCACGCTGCGATTCGGCCAAATAGAACCAAACCTGCTCTTCTTCCGCTAACACGTCGCTTGCTTGCGTAAACAAAACTATAGCGCTGCGAATATTATTATCTCGCCATTGCAACTTCCCAGATTCAAACTGGTGCCATGCGCGAAAAATCGTCGCCTGAGCTTCGTTACCCTGAGCTTGATACATCTGATCTAACTTACGACAAATCTCGGCATTGGACTGAATTGTCTTGCTGGCACGGATTTGAGTCCCACGCAACCAAGTACCCTCGGCTTGAGCTTGCTCACCCATCGCTAAATACGCGTCACCGGCGAGTTCCCACAAACGAGTCGATTCGCCATCATGAATTAACCATTTCGACAGATAACTCAATGCCTTTATTGGTTCGTCATTCGCCAAGTGAGCCTCGATCATGGCCTTCGCATAGCCTGGCCGCCACAGTGGTTTAATCATCTCGAGTGCCAACTCTCCTTTACTAATCGCCTTATCAAATTCACCTTTTTGCAGTGCAATTGAACTTGCCGTCATATACTTCGCGGCTCCCATACCCGCAACCGTTTGCACATCCCAATCACGAGACAACGGATGGATAATTACCATTCCAGAGGCGTGCATCGAATTATCGTAAGAGACGCGAGCTTCATGTTCATCAAAGGTATCACCGGGCGTCTCAAAGGCCCATGCTCTCATCTGGTGAGCACGCATCGAATCGGGATCGCGTGCGATTAAACCGTCCAGTACACGAATCGCTTCGCCAACTCGATCTTCACGAATAAGAACGCGTGCTAGGCTCAGTTCCGATGCCGGATCAGCGCCCGCTTTACGGAGATATTTTTCAGCTTCGATACGCCGATCTAAGCGTAAATAATCAAAACCTATCTGCTGATTTGCATGGACTGCTAATTCATTATTAGAATTCGCAACCGGCAGCACAATTCGGATCGCTTTTTCTATTTTACCGCGACGACTCAAGCAGATTCCATACTTGAACTGTTGTTCCAACGTCAAACTACCCAAATCCACCGCTCGCCTAAAGCAATATTCAGCCTCGGGCATTAACGCAAACGTCGAGTAAACTTGGCCCAAATTCACCCAATCATCAATACTGTGTGTATCTAAGTCCGCTTCCATCTGTCGGACAGCCAATCGATTACCTCGCTCTAATTTATTCACGCGGGATTTTACTGGCGCACTGAAACCACCATTATCCTCATAGCGCATACCGATTAAAACCAGTTCCGCCACCACAATAATTAGCAAGACAACTCGAAAGCGACTCATCTCTACTCCTTAATCCAAATGGTTATTGATTGGTCCTCAACTACGCTCAACGGAATTCTAAATTGGCCAGCGACGATATCGATTTTGCCATCACCGTTAACGTCCCCACATCCCACGGCAATCAATTCGGTCGGCTTGGTGTCGATCAGGTGTTGCCGTTTGAACTTGTTCCCCTCATTTTCGAGCCAAATAATACTCGGATTCCGTGGATTTGCATAGTCGTTGGACATGCTAACGATGACAACATCCGTGTCACCGTCGCCATCCACATCAGTCGCCGCCGTTCCGTAGGCGCCACCGAGGTGTCCGATTTGTTCACCTTCGAATTTCCAATTGCCCTGATTTTTCAACCAAATCACTCCATGATATGGCTGCGGCCAACCATGACCGTACTCAAGATTATCGCCTTGGCTCATGAGCAGATCCATCTTCCCATCCTGATCGATGTCTGCGGCAATCAACCCGCCACCACCGACGTCGAAATTGTCAGTCATAAACAATACGCGGTGGGTGAAATTACCTTGGCCATCATTTTCCAGAGCCCAAACTTCTTCTTCGTCTTGAGTGACAATGGCTCCTATATCCAAATCGCCATCATTGTCGTAGTCGGCAACCGGCACATGCACAATTCCAGGACGCGTAATGATCTCTTTATCACGATAGGAATTGTCGCCCATATTTTCGAGAATCACGACACCGCCTCGTGCGTAACCAAAAACGGCTACGACTAAATCCGTGTCACCGTCGTCGTCGAAGTCGCCAAACTGCACGTCAGCCACTCGACGAACATCCCGCAACAGCACTCGCCGCTGGTAACCCTCATCAACCTTTTCAAACAACGTCACTGCGCCAACCAACTCATCCGATGGCATCAAGTCACCCAAAGTCGAAACGACGATATCCAGATCACCGTCTTGGTCAACATCAACAACCGTTGCGTGCGCAGGCGCAATTAGCTTATCACCTATCAGGGTTTGATCCCATTTATATCGAACCGTTTTGTTCGACAATACGTCATTGAGAGCATCTGGATTCGTTTCAAGTTCCTTTTGAATATCAATTTCTTCAGTACCGCGATAATGATAGGCGGTTACCGTATTTTTCGAGGCATCGCAAACCAGGACATCCTGTGTGCCGTCTCCATCAATATCGATCACCTGGACATTAGTGATCCGGATTTCATGAGGCGCTACCGCGTTGTCTAGCGGGACGTGATTGACTTGCAGTAAATCAGCAAATTCAGTCGGAATGTACTTTTTGACTGGGACAGAAATTTGACTCCAATGCACATCCGGGTGCCTCGTCAAAATAGGAATTTCGGAGTTCAGCGCTGGCTCGACCCCCATCATCCCCCAAGTCACCGCCAAAAGGCCGCACAAACAGAACAATAACATCGTTACCACACTAGGTCGATGCAGCCTGTCACTTGAATCGTCAAGCTCCACTTCTGAATTATCTACTGCCGGTTGTATGTCGTCAGATGCACACATTCATTCGCCCATTTTTCGCTGGCCAGATCCATTAAAACACCGTTGATGTAATCAACTTCGTGCGTGTATTGCATTACTAATAGTGTACGACATCACTATCGATAAGAGCATACCAATCTCTCTACATTTATGCCATGCCGCGAATGAACG
>CAWVZW010000114.1:0-9758 GCA_963934735.1 uncultured Planctomycetaceae bacterium | reverse complement strand
AAACAAATACGGTTTTTTGGCGATGGATTTCAAAAAGCGAAAATGGTCGCCGATCGACGCTACTGGCGGGTGCCGGTCATGGATGGCGAGTTCTTGATTCAAGACACCTTGAATGTAGGTCGAGGAGTTGGCGGCGGGAATATTATCCTCCAAAGCTCCTGTAAAACTGAAGCGCTGGCGGCTGCGCGGCGAGGCGCTGAAGCTGTTGAAGCTTGCGCCGGTGTGATTGCACCATTCCCAGGTGGTGTGGCTCGCAGTGGCAGTAAAGTCGGTTCAATCTATAAAGCGTTGCCGGCTTCCACAGCCGAAGCATATTGCCCGACGCTGCGCGGACGTGTTGAATCAAAGTTATTGGATGAGACAGTCGCTGCTTATGAGATTGTTGTGGATGGAGTGGACGAAGAAGCGGTTGCGAATGGGATGGCAGCTGCTGCACGTGCGGTTGCTGGAGATTGCATTCTGCAAATAGGAGCGGGGAACTATGGAGGAGAACTTGGTAAATACCATTTTCACTTGCATGAAGTCCTCGGGTCCTAGACAGCCGTTTCTAAGAATAGAAACCACGGATGATCTGACGTTGGAAAACTGGCACGCTGCGCAGCAAAACCTCGGTAATAGTTCGCCGAATGAGCTATTACCGAGGTTGGAGATAGTGCGAGGGGGGAACCACTAACACTAGTTGCTGTTTTGTTTCCGCTGGGCGTTGTATTCTTGCATTACTGCCGCTTCTCGTTGCAGTTTCATTTCGCTTGTCGGCGCAAAGTATTGAACGTCGTCTGTGAGGTAGTGTGGACTAGGGAGAGTCTGTCCGCCAATTTGACTTTGACATCCGGTAAATAATCCGAGTCCAGTGATCGCTAATAAAGTGCATAGACGTAATGCTAAGCGGTGCGTTTTATTTAACATGCTTTCTGTCTTTTCCATGAATTCAATTGTGAGAAAATGGGTTCTTTGACCTTACGAAACTTCAAATCGTCTGCGATTGTCATTATCTTTGGATTAATTGTCCTAATTACAATAAATAATCTGTATGCTTGGGACGGGCTATTTGTGAGTAAATAGGACCTGTGGGAAAGGTAGGCAAAGGCATATTGAATTTGTTTCTTAAAAGACTCGCATTTACCTGCTAACAGTTCGTATCATTGATAAGCGTGTTGTTTTGAATTCCACAAACAGGCCGATAACCTATACAGACGTATCCTTGATGGATAGTAATGATTGGCACAGGGGAGCAGACGATGGTAAACAGGGGCAGCTGGTTCAAGAGACTATTGGAATCTATAAAAACATCTCGTTTTATGTGTTCATGTCTATTGGTGATCATCTGCGCATCCTGGACCCACGCGTGTTACGGGCAAGGTAGTTCTGGTTATCCGCGCGACGATTATTGGCTTGCGATGAGTGCTTTTAACGAAGGCGAATTTCGCACTGCGGCGACTGCATTTAGCCGCACGAGACGAGTAAAAAGTACTGACGGTGAGTGGATTGATTCAATTTGTCACCATGCCATGTTAGGTGAGTGCTTTTATCAGATGGGTCAGGCACGACAGGCACTGCAGCAGTACGATCAAGCGTTGAATATATTTGTCGCGAATCAACAGTGGATCATGCGTTTATATATTCCAAACGTTTTGCCTCAAAATTTTCGGTCGACGCGGAAAGTCACGTGGGGCCCTTCGACGCGACAGATGACACTGGGCAAAACACCCAATACCGTGTCCATTTTCCGTGGCAATCTGAATAATTTTGCAGTCATCCAGCAAGGCGGTACGATTCAACCAGCTATGCTGACCCCGGTGCATGCTCGAGAGATTGTCCGTTGCACAGCTTTAGCCATTCGCCGGCGAACTGAAATCCTTGGATTGACTTCCCGATTTTCGCCTCTGACACAGCGGGTAGTCGGCGCATTAGAATTACGTCCCGCCCCCGCCAACCATTGGTCGCAAGGCTGGATTAGTTTAATGTTGGGATTAGCAAAACATTCCGCCGGCCAGTCACAGGCTGCATTTGCTGAACTACAAAGTGCTATTTCATTTGGGACTCTAGACCACGAGCTTACCGGACTCATTCTGTTAGAGCTGGGAAAAATGGCATTTGAACAGCAGCAACACGCCGCTGCTGCTCAAAGTTTTTTTGAAGCTTCCCTAAGTGCGGCATTTTACCAATCCTATGACATTGTTGAAGAAGCAATGCGTTGGGGAGTTATGAATCACGTAGCTTCTGGGCAACCCGGGCTATATCGTCCATTAGTTCAAGTTGCTAATTACGCCCGGTTAGAATCAGATTGGTTATCCGCATCCGTCTACGTATCCGCGGCAGAAAATTACGTACGGCAAGCAGATACTGCCAATGCAAAATCGATGATCGATAAGGCTCGTAGTATTTCTCTGCGGGCGGAGATGATCACTGGTGAAATAGGAGCGAGATTGCAATTCGTAAACACGTTGGCGGAATTTCAGATAGGCAATTTAGCAGCTGGCGAGCAATCGATGGCCAAATTGATGATGTTTCAACAAGACTCTTCTGCTTGGCTATTGCAAATTGATCATGCGGACTCATTATATCAAAACGGACATGTGACCGAGCGTACAGCTGACTTGTTGTATGAACGGGTATTGCGCGACCCGACAAAGATGGATTGGATTTACGCACCCCGTGATGCGCTGAAATACTTATTAACCAATCGTGAACCCGTTATGCATCGGTGGTTTGAATTGGCATTGAATCGCCGTGAAATAGAGCGTGCAGTCGAGATTACTGACCGTATTCGTCGGCATCGATTCTATAAATCACTGCCGATGGGAGGACGCGTATTAAGCCTCCGCTGGATATTGGAAGGTCCTGAAAAATCGTTATCAGCAACCGCCCTGCAACAACGGCAGCAACTATTAGCAAAGTATCCAAAATATCAACAAAACCGCGTTACGATTGATAACGTCAAGAAGCAATTGGTTGATTTGCCATTGAGACCCGAACAAGCGGACCAACAAGCATTGCAAAAACAAGGCTTCCCCATTTTGGCCCAAGGCACAGTTGCTCAGGAACTGTTATTGCGAAGAATGGCGTTAGAGCCCAATCCTGCGGAGTTTAGTTTCCCGCCGATGTATAGTGTCAAGAAACTGCGGACTCAACTAGCACCGGATGAAGCAGTGATTTCATTTTTTTCAACGAGCCGGGCATTGCACGCCTTTATGTTGTCCAATAAAAAATATCTAACATGGCGGGTCGGATCCCCTGCAAAAGTACAGAATCAGTTGCAATCATTGCTACGGGCAATGGGGCATTTCGATGGCAATGGAGAATTGACGACGGCAACGTTGAGTGATGAAAGCTGGAAAGAGTCGGCCACACAATTGGCGGCATCGTTGTTTGGCGATGCGACGGAAAATCCGTTTGCCGATATTCAGCGCGTGGTGGTCGTGCCGGATGGAATGTTGTGGTATGTGCCTTTCGAATTATTACCGTTAAATGGAAAGCCACTTATTGAGTCGTTCTCCTTTCGCTATAGCCCGACTGTGTCCTTGTCTCTTGGCGACGGACGCAATCAACGTCCACTGAACCGAACAGCGATTATGGATGGACCTTTTCATTTGCGAGATGACGAACCCGCGCGGACCGCTCGCATCGCAGAATTCAAGAAGCTTGTACCGGATGCGGAAACGTTAGCCACTCCATTGCCTGGAGCAGGAGTCCATGTCGCAGGAATGGCAGATCGTTTAGTTGTGCTACAAGATATGGTGCAAACCGGCAATGGCGGATACGGGTGGTCGATTTTACCGAAAACGGCAGGAAGTACCCTCGGTGATTGGATGCGGTTACCTTGGGGGCAATGTGAAGTGATCTGTTTGCCTGGCTTCAAGACGGGTGCAGAATCGGGACTGAAGAGACATGCAATTGGAAACGACTTGTTTTTGACGACGTGTGGATTGATGGCAAGTGGTTCACGAACTGTTGTGCTGAGTCGTTGGCGAACGGGCGGAGCTTCGACTTATTTGATGATGGGAGAGTTTTTAGATAAGGCGCAGACTCAGGGCGCGGAACAGGCGTGGCGTGGCGCAGTCAACAAAGTTCGGACCAGTGAATCAGCAGCGGGTACGGAACCACGCATCCGCGACGAGGGGCAGCCTATCAAAACGTCGCATCCATTCTTTTGGTCCGGCTATATGATGCTCGACATCAGCGCAAGCTCGGGAAAAGCTATTCCGATTGATCAACTCCAAGTGGCACCAAATGCGGCAGCCAAACCGGATGTGAATGTGCCGAAGAAGCCGCAGAAAAATATCAAGTTGGGAAACCCGTAAGGCGGAACCTTACTCGAGATCTAATTCGCGGAAGATGGGTAAGTGCCGATAATAGACTTCAAGGCAGCATATGGCCATGGCGGTGGTGTACAGTCGACCGCCGGTGCGATCATGAGATTCAACGGGAGTCCAACTTCCAGCACGGTGCCCATTGGTTTTTTGAGATGCGATTAACAGATCTCGCATTTGAGCGTTCCATGTTTTCCAAGGTTGCCCTCCGTAGTGGTGCATCAATTGAGTTCCATAGTACATGTAATACATGTTAAATGGCGGTTTTGAAGGCATGTGATTTTTCACAAGGAAGTTAATGCCGTATTCAACGCCAGGTGATTTTTGGTTGTATCCGAGGTAAAAACGACAGAGCAGTGCTTCGGCTGTCATTACATATGTTGATGAACCACCGGGCTGGTACCCGTACATAGAATTAGAAGTTTGAGCTTGATTTAAATATTTATGAGCTTTTGTCAAGGTTTGACTAGGAACAATCAAACCTGCAGCGTGGGCTGATTGCAGTGCCATTACTTGCCAGCCCACAACACTCGTGTCCCCTGGCTGGCCGGGGTTATATCTCCATCCACCTCCCGCGTGTTGTGATTTGACAATAAAATTAACTGCGTCTTGAGCTGGATTCCGCAGACGGCGGTCGCCTGTCATCATTAGCGCTTCACACAGGACAATGGTTCCTTGCCCGTGCGTGTACAGTCGTGTGTTTCCTCGAGACCCAAAACTCAAATCACCATCACGTATTTGATTGTCCAGCAAGTAATTAATACCTTCACGAACATGGTCTTTGTATTTGCCAACAATATGTGTTTGGCCAGCACCTAAAAATGGAAGTAACGCCAGTGATGTCGCCCCCATGTCAGTAATCACTTGCCCCGAATTCTCACATGTACAGCCAGCACTTTCATGGAATTTGTGCAAACTCCAATGCCCATTAGGCGATTGATGTTTTGCGAGCCAGGCTAAACCACGGGCAACAGCCGCTTCGGTCGCCGAGGTGCCCCCTTCACGCGATACGATTTGTTTTCGAACTCGAGGATCTCGCGCCAAGATTGTCTTATTTGTACCTGTTGCTTCGTTGATACGTCTTTTGATGGAATCGACATCGGGAAGGTTAGGATTATTGGTGTCAAAATCTTGTTGCAACTCTTCGGCTATTGCTCGATCTTGCTCTACCTTTTCCATCGCTAACGGATTGTTCGGGTCGATATTGTCAGGTGGTGGCAGATCATAGTTCGTTTCCGCATCAGGTGTAATATTGGTAGTTACGCCACCTCCTTTTTCGCCAACGACAACGGAAAGCGTGATGTAGGGGTCATCTTCGGTGTCTGTGTCGGAGAGCAATCCCAACAAGATTAGCAGTAGGATATGGGCCAACAAGCTAATAATCCACGCTGGCAATTGATTGAACTTGCTGCGAACCCACAATAATGGTTGCTCATTCACCACAGTCGTGCGAATGCGATCGTCGGCTACGGTTTTACGAGCCGCTGGGAAATAGGGGAGGGTCGGTTTTGGTTTGGTAATTAGTGGTACAGGTTGTGTTACCGTCGGTGCTACAGTCCGTAGCAATTGTTGGATTGCCGCTTCATCATCTGCTGACAGCAAGACGGCCGTTTGGCAATTCCAACAATCTGCCACCATTAACCAATGCCGAATAGTGATCGGCGACCCGCATTGCGGGCAACTGGACATCAAGGTATCGCCATCTAACCAAACATTACCGATTCGCATTGGTTGATTAGGATTAACAGCGATTGTTTCTGGTTTGATGTTTTCATTGGTATCAAATTGAATTTCGCCTGCAGTGGGATACGAAACCCGCGGATGTATGTCCGGTGAGGGCAATGGCGTGTCGGCGCCGAGTGAGAAAAATGCCATGCTCGTCGGATCGGATTGCGCAGCAGGCCCCGTCATTGGGACGAGGTTGAAGGAATCAGAATCGGAAATAGTCATGGCGTTCTGCCGGTTTTTACAGTTTTGGTCACTGTTTTAATTATAGATGGTCTGCGCCACCTAAGTTATACGTTTTGGATTTTTACGCACACTGTGACTTAAATTGCTTAAGCAATTTTCCACGACTAGTAGTTGTTCAGGCGTGACGTCGCTATCGCCGAAACGTACAGCATAGAATAGATCGACAACTTGGTTGGGAATTTTGACGATATCCGCTTCCTGCTCGGACTCGCCAAGCCATTGTGTTAATGCCATCGCATATTCACGTTGTGTCTGAGACGCATACCGCGGGCGACCGCGGCGGGTAAAGAACTTTTCCATGCGGCGGTAGAACGTGACGGACGCTTGTTGAGTTCGCAATCGCGTGTTACGAGGTCTCGCTAGTCGTAGCAATCCTCCCCAACGAATCAGCTTGGCCCAACGCCCTGCTCCCAGAAGTAAACTGATGACAATTAAGAAGATCAGCAGTGATTGAGGTTTGGCTAAGGACCGCAACATTCCTTCGTCGAAATCGATTCCAATGGATTTGAGTAAACGCGTCGATACGCCTAGGTCTTTCGCACCGACATTATTGATCCCCAGTCTTCTTAGTGCTTCTTCTTGCTGTTGGGGATCCATGGTCAACACATAATTATCCCACAGCAATTGAGCATATTCGAATGAATCGACAACTTCGTCATACAGTGTTCGTTCCAGTTGATCATCTCGACTCGGTGTGGGATCTAACAGGACCCATGCCCCGGCAAGACCTGTCGACTCTATGTCGACATTTAAATCGGGTAAAGTTTCTGGTGGTATGAACATTTCCACCCAAGCATGAGCATCGCTATTTCGGAACTTAAAGTGATCGCCGATTTTGTTGTATTCACCGCCATGATACCCAATAACAATCCGTGCCGGAATTCCTTGGCTTCGTAACATCAATGCCAATGCGCTGGCAAAATACTCACAATGTCCGGTTCGATGGTTCATGACAAAATCCAACACCGGATCGATGGTTGGGTCACGTTCAACTCCAAACTGACTTAGTGAATAAGTGAATAGCTCCTGACTGGTAAGGAAGTTTTCTAGATCACGAGCTATAAGTATCGAGCTTGAAGTGTCAACACGACGCTGTACGAGGAGGTCACGAGTAAACTGTGTAAAGCCTTGGACTTCAGCGGGTAACTCCAAAGCTGCCCGTATTTTACGGCGCAGTGTATCTTGAGAGCGTCGGTCGGTCGCATAAACCGGCGTAACGGTTTGTTGATTTTGTTTTGAAAATGCCGTGGTCACAACGCTATATCGATATTGATCAACAATGGTCTTTCCTCGGCCGACGTTCAGAAATAATTGTCTTGAAAAAGGGTCATACCGTACTTGGTCCGGTGTGTTGCGAGCGGCGTAAATCGGATAGATTGCCGGCAACAACGGATCTCCAAATACCGATTTGGGATTGTGAACCACTTCGACCGTGATGTCTTGTCGCACAAGATCGTGTCCGGCGGGAATATTTTGGATGGGTTCTAACTGCACCGTTGTTGATCCCACGGCTAAACCAGTGGGTAACCAGTTGGCACTGCCGCGTTTAGGAACATAACGCGTTAATACCGTGCCGCTTAAGTACGGATCTCCAGCGACTTCGTAAGGTTCATTGATTTTTTCGTCTGTAAACGAAACTCGTAAAGCGATTCGGTTGTCTTGGAGTATCCGACCGACTTGTCCTAGGGTAATTTCGCGTGTCATACCGGTGCGACCAGCGTTAGAAAGCCCTGGATGGTGCCAAGCTGAATTGCCGGTCCGTGGTATGCAATAAAAGAAGACCATCGTGAAAACCATGACGATCATGCCAATACCAATAATGTATCTGAAGAAGCCAGTTGCAATTGTTTGATCGCCAACAGATTTTAGCGCAAGTCCAGTACGTCCGCGCGGCCGTTCTCGCATGAGAAATGCCCATTCACTAGATTCAGTACCGGTCGTGGTCTGACCAGTCGATTGTGCGCTGAGCACTGTGGATTGATGGTTTTCTTTTTCCATAACTGTGATTTGGCGGTAGATATTGAAAAGTGAAAGCGCCAGAAATGCGAACACGAGATATATAAAAAGTAATGCTCCGAAAATCACTCCTACGTTAAGCAGGGATGCAACGACAACTTGCAGCAAACTAAATACAGCCAAATGCCCATACAAGCGAGCGGTTTTTTGCTGAAACAAAATCACTATTTGGACATAGACCAACAGGTTTGCTACGGCATAGAGTTGCAATTGGCTTGTGGAGTTGAAGAAATCACTTAAGGCTATTGCGGCTATAAAAATCATAAATATGTTGGCGATGATCTTCGGTAGCCGTAACCAACCCAAAATATCAGTAAATATCACCGATGTCAGAGCTGCGCTGAACATCATTACTGGAAGTTCGGGTGCGCGTTCCCCAATACCCAACAGAAGGGATCCAATGACAGCTACCACGGCAGTATAGATTTGTAGATAACGTTCAACTTTCATCTATTGTCTGGCCTCCTCAGTTACGAGGCTGGTCTCGGCTGCGGGATTTTGCGACTCCGATTCTTCCAGCGGGTTTTTCTCTCCCTCGATTTGTTCGGTAGTTTGGTCCGTGGGCGTTGTGGTGCTGGCGGTTTCAAAAGGTTGGTAAAAACGGGTAACTTCAAGTTGATTTTGACAATCAATCCACAGTGCGTCTTGCAGTGACCAGCCTTGTTGACTCACGTTGGTAACGGAGTTACCGGTTTGGTCGAGTTGAGCGAGCGCCTGTTGTTTACTACGAGTACTCACAATTACAACTGTCATCCCTTGCTGACCTTCGTGACTCAACCACTGAAAACTATCACGTAGTACTTGACCATTGCCCGGACGAACAACCGCCAAGCTTTCCAGTACTGCACGAGTTACATTCTGAGATGGCGTTGCTGAAAAATGGCTGGCGGATGTACCAGCGATCGTCAAACTGAAATGGCTGCCATTGCGCGAGCACAAGTCGTTGACGATTGTCGCAACCATACTGACAGCAATCTCGATTACCACGGCGTGATGGTTTTGCTCATTCAAATCGGCGTTTTGTATTTCAGCAGTGAGCTCGGATAGATCGAGAACAATACCAACGGCACGATCTCGTTGTTGCTCGTATTGTCGGACCATCAGTTCCCCTAAGCGAGCTGTTGTTCGCCAGTGAATCCAGCGAGTGCTATCGCCGCTGCGCCATTGGCGCATAGCGTAATAATCGCCCTCACTACGACCCTGTCGGCTAAAACTTCCGCTGAGCCCATGATGATCTGATTCAATCACGCGCCGCCACTGTGGTGTTAGTTTCCCGAGTTGCGGGCAAACGATGATCGATTCTCGTTCACGTAGAGTCCGTCGAGCGCGAATTAGACCGAACGGGAAACGTGATTCGACATACAACGGGCCCATTTCATAGATGCCTCGTTGAGCGATGTCCCAGGTGAAGGGGATCTTGGCGACCGAGCTAGCAAATACGAATGGCACGGCCAGTTGAAT
>CAWVZW010000113.1:0-9775 GCA_963934735.1 uncultured Planctomycetaceae bacterium | reverse complement strand
AAGTGGTTGTATTTCATGTAAATTTCATTATCATTCACACACGTAAATCATACGTCAAAAATACCTCGTGATGATACCCTATGAAAGCTCTTGTCAAACGTGAATCCAAGCCTGGATTGTGGCTCGAAGATGTTCCTTTGCCAGAATTTGGCATCAACGACGTGCTCATCAAGATAGACCGCACCGGTATCTGCGGGACCGACCTGCATATTTACAATTGGGACGATTGGGCCCAGAAAACGATCCCAGTTCCTATGGTCGTTGGCCATGAATTCGTTGGCACTATTGCGGAAACGGGCTCAAACGTAGCGGATTTTACGACGGGAGACATCGTGTCTGGAGAAGGGCACGTCGTCTGCGGACGCTGTCGAAATTGCTTCGCCGGACGTCGCCACCTCTGTGCCGACACAAAAGGTATCGGCGTCAACCGACCCGGCGCCTTCGCGGAATACATCTCGCTCCCGATGACCAACGTCTGGAAACACTCCGCCGACATCAACCTCGATATGGCGGCCCTCTTTGATCCCTTCGGCAATGCCGTACACACCGCACTCTCGTTCCCTGTGCTAGGCGAAGACGTTCTTATCACCGGTGCCGGACCCATTGGTATTATGGCCGTAGCCATCTGTCAATACGCTGGTGCGCGCAGCGTCGTCATCACCGATGTAAACCCGTACCGGCTTGAACTTGCCAAAACCATGGGCGCTACTCGTTGCGTAAACGTGCTCGAAGAGAAAATCGAAAACGTCCAGTCGGAATTAGATATTCGTGAAGGTTTCGATGTCGGCTTGGAAATGTCCGGCAATCCCGACGCCTTTAGAAGCCTCTTGTCGAACATGTGCCATGGAGGCAAGATTGCGATGCTCGGAATTCCGTCCGAGGAAATCGCTATCGACTGGAACACCGTGGTTTTTAATATGCTCACAGTCAAAGGAATCTATGGGCGGGAAATGTATGAAACATGGTACAAAATGACCGTCATGCTCGAAGGCGGACTCGATATTTCCCACGTCCTTACCCATCGTTTCCCGCTTGATGAATTCCAACATGCCTTTGATATCATGAACTCCGGACAAAGCGGAAAAATAATACTCGACTGGCTCTAACCAACAAGAAGATATTAAAAAGATGGACGACCAAATCCGGCAGGACATCACCGCCACCATAAACGAAATCCGCGATGCCGGTACCTACAAAGCGGAACGTGTAATCAGCACTCCGCAAGGCGCATCGATCCAAGTCGCCGATCAACCGCCCGTGCTCAACATGTGCGCTAACAATTACCTAGGCCTCGCCCAGCACCCCGACATTATTCAAGCCGCACATGAGGCGTTAGACACTTGGGGTTACGGGCTTTCGAGCGTCCGCTTTATCTGCGGTACGCAATCAATCCATACTGAGCTTGAATCCAAGATCACTAAGTTTCTCGAAACTGAAGATACGATTCTCTACACCTCTTGCTTCGATGCCAACGGCGGACTGTTTGAAACGCTGCTCGGTCCCGAAGATGCCGTCATCAGCGACGAACTTAACCACGCGAGTATTATCGACGGCGTCAGACTCTGTAAGGCCGCTCGCTATCGCTATGCAAATAGCGACATGATAGACCTTGAAAAACAACTGCAATCCGCCTCTGACGCGCGGTATCGACTCATCGCCACCGATGGCACGTTCTCGATGGACGGTTATATCGCCAATCTTCCGGCAATCTGTGAACTCGCTGATAAGTATAACGCGATGGTTATGGTCGACGATTCTCACAGCGTCGGATTTATGGGCCCCCGCGGTCGCGGCACGCATGAATACCACGATGTTATGGATCGCATTGACATCATCACCGGTACACTTGGCAAGGCACTTGGAGGTGCTAGCGGCGGATACACTAGCGGTCGCCGAGAGATCATTGAATTGCTTCGTCAACGGTCACGACCCTATCTGTTTTCAAACTCAGTCGCACCACCGATCGTCGGCGCTTCCATCAAAGCAATCGACATGCTGACTGAATCAACCGATTTGCGTGATAAACTCGAAGCCAATACGCGGATGTTTCGCGCTGGAATGACTAACGCTGGCTTTGACATCCTTGAAGGCGAGCATCCAATCGTACCAATTATGCTGGGCGACGCTGCACTTGCCACCCGCTTTGCAGATGCCATGCTTGGCGAAGGTATCTACGTCATCGGATTTTCATACCCTGTCGTGCCTGACGGTGCCGCGCGGATACGTACGCAGATTTCAGCCTCCCATAGCACCGAAGAACTTGAGTTTGCGATCAGTGCGTTTTCCAAAGTAAAAGCATCCTTGAGTTGACACGATGTCGTAGTAAAGTCACTTGAAATGCGCTAAACTGCCTAATCGATACGAATCAGATTCCATGGGACCGTAAAATACAACGAACGCGGTTGTCCCCAAACAGTTAATTAAATGTATTAGTACGACACGACGTACATCTATAGAGAACCAGCCATAAATATCAAAGGCCACTCACCCGCTCGCACACTTGGATTAACAGGCGTAATTGTTATTAGCCTTGCATCCATGCTGGGGTCTGGAATTTTTGTCCTGCCCGCCTTTGCTGCTCACATGATGGGCGACGGAATCTGGCTCGCCTATTTACTCGCCGCGGCCATCGTTTTGCCCTCCGCGATCTCAAAATCCGAACTCGCAACCGCGATGCCCTCATCTGGCGGATCCTATGTCTACACCGAGCGTACGTTCGGTGCACTCATTGGAACAATAGCCGGCCTCGGCCTCTGGTCGTCATTTTTGTTGAAGTCCGCATTTGCGCTAATCGGCTTTCAAGCCTATCTTTTTGTCGTTACCGATTTCTTTGGTGCCGATCTAAATGCGATGTCAGTTAGTTTCAGTTTTCTGGTGTTAATTGTCGGTCTGAATATTATGGGTGTAGAAAAAGTAAAGGCGGTTCAAGTACCGCTCACAATGATCATTGTTGTTGCGATGTTATTTCTTTGTGGTACAGCCGTGTTCTTACCCGAAGCTGACCTCATGCGGCCGCTTCGCAGCACCGCGTTTCGTGGCGAAGGAATGCAACAACAAATAGTTGGTGTCGGTAAGGCTGCAGCCTTTGTCTTCGTCGCCTACCTAGGCGTGACGAACGTAGCCGCCATTGCGGGCGAAGTAAAATCCCCGGAAAAAAATCTCCATCGCGGAATCTTAATATCATTGGGTATTTCGACCTTTCTATATGTGCTCGTAGGTTACACGCTGACGGCGGTTGTACCCGCCGAAAATCTAACCGAACTGAAAGACGGTGCAGTCGTTGCCGTTACCGATTCTATTAATCATTTGGCGGTAGCCGTCGGTGGTGAGAAGCTGGGCCTAGCTATTGCCGTGCTCGCTATTCTAACCATGGCGTCGATGGCGCTGGCAGGATTGCTAGCGGCTTCCCGCTTCGGTTTTGCGATGGCACAAGACAGTCTTTTGCCCCAATCGTTGGAGAACGTAAACGCTCGTTTTGAAACTCCCCACTGGGCTGTCATCATTACGGGACTCGTCATGGCTGTAGTAATTTGGACGCTTCCCGTTGCGGATATCGCGAAACTCGTATCGGGATTTAAGATCATGATCTTTTGTCTCGAAAATCTGATCGTGATTATTTTACGGGCAACGGTTGACAAGAGAAAAGACGAGTCGGGATGGTACGACCCCACGTACCGGTCACCATTGTTTCCCTACATTCAGTTGCTCGGGATCGCCGGCGGCGTGTTCTTGCTGTATCTGATGGGCGAGAAGGCTGCCTGGGGAGCGCTGGCTGTTTCGGGCGTAGGAATCGTGACGTTTTTCGGATACGGTCGATACCATGCCGGTAGCCGGCGGACGCCATTTGAGGTGTATCGTGCTCGACTACTCAACCCGACCCATGACGAATATGAATTGGAAACGGTGCCGCTGCAACAGTTCCGTGAAATGATGCGAAATCCTACTCGAGCTGAACATGACCGTCGTGTGGCTGCCTTTAATGCTGCCGACGCCGGCCGATATCAACACCTAACGTTGTCGGAGTTTCAGCGAGCGATGCACGTTTTGGGCTACGACTATTATGACTTTCAGTTGCGTGAGATTTTTCATACCGCTGATGAGAATGGAAACGGCGTAATTGTGATCGAAGAGTTCTTGGCGCAGTTCGAAGGGGAGTTAATGGGTGGCGATGTCGTGAACCCGGAACCCGCGGGCGATGACGACCATTAGAAAATGCGACGGATCATAATCGTTTGACAGGCTGCTTGTGGGTTTGTCGTTATTAGCTTTTAGTTAATTTGGAGCTAGCATGTCCAGCTTTGTTGACCACCGCACGGCGACTCAGGCACACCTCTGTAATATCTTTTTTGGTACAATTAAGCTTCGAAGTGTTTGGTCTTCACGTCCATTTAATTAGGGGAAGCAGGGAATGATTAAGAAAATATTTGTGGCCGCGGCGTTGATGCTTACAACTCTGGTTTCGCAGGCGGAGGAAAAGAAGCACGCGATCATCGACGGCACTGGGCCCGGTTGGGTTACGCTCGGCGAGAAAGACTTCGCCGATGTCAACGGAGTTGAGGATACATGGCAATTTGAAGGCGCACTAATAAAAGGCACTGGAGTACCCATCGGTGTCATGAGGACGGTCAAGCAATACAAAAATCTCGAGATGGTCCTTGAGTGGAAACACCTCAAAGCCGCGGGGAATTCTGGCGTATTTGTGTGGGTCGCTCCGGAAGCCCTGGAGGGACTGCCCAACGGAAGCTTGCCTAGGAGTGGGATTGAAGTGCAAGCTCTCGATCACGGATACGCGACTAACTTCAAAAAGCGTACCGGCAAAGACCCTGAATGGTTCACGACCAACGGCGATATCTTTCCGGTCGGCAAGTCTACGATGAAACCGTTTCCGCCGTTATCGCCTAACGGAAATCGCAGTTTTCCCCGCGCCAACCATTCCAATGGTCACGGCGAGTGGAATCATTATTATGTACGGGCGATCAACGGCGAAGTCCGACTGTGGGTCAACGGTTATGAGGTGTCCGGTGGTTCCGACAGTAACCCTGCCCATGGCTACTTGTGCCTCGAAGCAGAAGGTTCGCCCATTCACTTTCGCAACATTCGCATTCGTGAATTACCGTAGTTCTTTCGTGCGACCTAAAGATTTACATCATGAAAATGCATAACTTACGTCAACGCCTCCGCGACCATGAGTTGCTGCTGGGCACAATGATCACACTATCGACACCCGCGGTCGCTGAAATTCTCGCAGATGTTGGTTTTGACTGGTTTTTTGTAGACGCGGAACACGGCCCGCTTGAAGCCAGTGAGTTGAACGCGATTCTGCAAACGGTTGGCGACCAAATTCCATGTGTTGTGCGAGTGCCCGTTGCAGACGAAGTGTGGATTAAAAAAGTCCTTGACCTAGGAGCGCATGGAATTATCGCTCCCCAAGTCAACACGACGCAACACGCGGCACAGGTTGTCGCTTGGACGAGGTACGCTCCAGAGGGTCAGCGTGGCGTTGGGCTAGCGCGCGCCCATGGCTATGGTGGGCAGTTCACAGAATACGTCGAATCAGCCAACTCGCAAATCGCCTGTGTCATTCAAGCAGAGCATATTGACGCGGTGCAGTGCATCGAAGAGACCGTGAAAGTTGACGGAGTGGATGCGATCCTGTTAGGGCCGTACGACTTGGCCGCGAGTATGGGAAAGATGGGACAAGTCAATGATACTGAAGTCTTGGAGGCAATCGAGCATGTTACGAAAGTGTGCCAGTCTGTAAAAATGCCGCTGGGATATTTTGGAGTGAACGCGGAGGCGATACAACCGTATATGGACCAAGGCTATACGTTACTCGTAGCGGGAGTAGACGCTTTGTCACTGCGCAACGGCGCGGCGCATTTTTTGAATCAGTTACGAACCAATAACTAACGCGATTCAGGAAAAGTCTATCGCCGGCGGTAGGTAGGTTTGCCGATGGCGCCTTTGATCGTGCCGTCTTCGTTTTCTTCGGCAGTGTGCCCGAGGACAACATTAAAACCAGCATTCACGGAACCTAGGGGGCAATTCTTAACGGCTTTGTATTCCGCTAAAAACGTTTCTCGCTGCTTGGGATCCCGTACTTGGCGATATAAGCCGTCGGTTTCATTGCGGCGGTTGCCTTTTTCGAGAATCTGACTCGTGAAGATGCGCTTACCATTGGTGCTCACCGCAATGTGAATATGTGGCGTGCGTCCGGGATAGGCCACCGGTTTGATCGTGCGGAAATAGTATTCACCGTTACTGCTTGTCATAAACCTACCGTAGCCTTGGAAGTTTTTGTCGGCGGTTGCTTTGTTGCTGCTTTGTGAATGAATATACGATCCGCTATTATCAACTTGCCAAATTTCCACGAATGCGTTTCGTAGCGGATTGCCTTTCGTATCACGGACCGTCCCGTGTAAATGTGTGATGGTTCCGACCGCCGGAGTAATTGAATCATTGATGATCAGTAGGTCGTTGTCCGTATCCAGCGGCAGGCGATCTGGATAAAATGGTCCCTCACCCATTTGAGAAGATGGCTGTAGTTGTTCAGCAAACAACCCGGCCGTTGTGTAAAATAGTGATGTGGCGGTGGCAGTCTGAACGAATTGACGGCGGTCCATGAATTTCTCCAGCGATATATTGGTTGTACGTGCTAAACCTCGAATATGTAACTATGTGTTATAAACAGTTCTGGCACACATAAGTATCGAAAAAAAATCAACATAACACTTTTTTGGATTGAATCTCATAACCCATGGATACATCAAACTTAGTTGGATACGTGAGTGATGAACGATATGTGGCATTGCCAGATGTCCTGCTTGAATTTCGCAGCGGGGTCCAAGTCCAGCTAGTTCGTTCATCCGTTGCCGGCGCTATATATGCGGACCTGGAACCAGGCACGTATGAAGTCGTACTCGGCAAGAGTGGTTACGGCAGTAAAATTGTAACTGCTAATATCTCAGACGACGAACCGTATCAATTTCGCTTGTTGTCGGATTGCTTATTAGGCTATATGTATCCGCGGGCTGTTGTCGCCGGTGAACGGTCGGAATTTCGGGTGCACGCTGTTGAAGAATATTCACTCGAGCTGTGGCGTTACGGAGCGACAAAAGAATTTATCCGTCGCATCGGCACTTTTGACGAACATGGCCCGAGGGCGACCATGCAGATTACGCCCGATGGAGATTACACGCAAAGTGGAGTGGAGTGGAACAAGCATGGGTACAATAGTAAAATACTTAGCCAAACCATTGTCGCCCCACATCGATCGGGATTGTACTACCTGCACGCTAAAACGAAATCCGGTAAGTTTTTTAGCTTCCCTTGGATCGTTGCTCCAAAATCTCCGCAAAGTGACACCGCGATCTTTGCGTCGGATATCAACTGGAATGCATACAATAGTTTCGGTGGCCGCAGTAACTATATTCACGCCGCTGAGTTTCCGCCGACCCCGACCATTAATTCGCGGCTTGAATTGAAACGGTATAAGGACAGTAAACACCGCACCTATGATTCAGAATCCTATGCACCCCTTTCGCTTGATCGACCAGACCCCTACAACCATATTGATCTTGAGGAGGGGCTAGAGGATCCAATCGCCGGACGTCAGGGATGTCATATGGCGTCGGCGGAATGGCGACTTCTTGGCTGGATGGAACAGCAACGGCTGAAATATGACTACTACAGCGAGACGTTGTTTCATTTTGATCGAGTACCACTAGAAGATTACAAGACGTTGATCTTAAGTGTGCATCCAGAGTATTGGTCGTCCAAAATGTATTGGAGATTGAAGAAATGGGTTTTTGAAGAGGGTGGTAAACTTATTTACCTTGGAGGAAATGGTGTGAACTGTGAAGTCGAGTTTCTCGACGACGATCGCATCGTATACCAAAACACTGATTGGTGTCACAGCGAGGATAATTTCTCTGAAGATGGGCAGTTGCAAGAAAGCCGGATGGATCGACGTGTAGAATCGGAGGCCAATTTGCTGGGCGTAGTCTTTACGTTTCCGGGGATCATGACAGCCGCACCGTATGAGGTCATCGATGACTCGCACTGGTGTTTTGCTGGGACTGGACTCAGCACGGGCGACACGTTCGGCAAGAAAAGCTTGCACCAACGAGTACCTGGGGGCGCTTCGGGTCACGAAACGGATAAGATGTCGGCACAATCACCCGCGGGAACCAAGTTGCTAGCGCGCGGTCTCAATCCGGAGAGTGGCGGAGCGGAGATTGTACATTTTACGTGCGACAGTGGGGGCGAAGTGTTTTCAGTCGGGTCGATTTGTTGGAATGCGAGCATCTTGGTGGATGCAGCGGTAAGCCAGATTACCAAAAATGTAATCATGCGTAATAGCGATCGCTAACCACTTTGGTAAAACGGATAACTGTCAGTCAATTGTCATTTGAGTTCTTTCGCGGATCGAAAGTAACATCATCGTCCAATGGAAAGATCGGACGGGCACATTGGGTGTGGCCAAGGGACTTGAGATTGGCACTGGTCGAACCGGGCGCGTCAACATCGATATAGAGCCCTGCTGCATCTTTGTACATATGCGGTTCACAATGGGGTGATTTCACAACAACGGCATCATAGGCAGCCGGGTCGCAACCGTGCGATAAAAAGAACGAACGATCGAAGAGGTTCACCGGGTAGGTGCTGACAACCACCGTATGGTTTTCAACTTCAAGAACGACCGTTGGCCCGCCTCGCCACAACAGCTTAAAACTCTCACTCAGAAAATCGCCATCTGAAATCAATCTGACCTTCGCTTGGCACTGCAGCGGAGTGAATCGAGCGGGATCCACTGTACCCCCGAGGTTGACCGCGACGCTGTTACCAACGCCAGCCTCCATGGCGACTTGTACAGCAGGGGCGTCCACCAGCGGTGCCAGTAACCGTCCGGAGAAATCACTTGCCAGCATAGCTGCTAAGATTGCATTGCTATCACCAGATGCGCCAGAACTCGTGGCGTCCGCTGCGTCCACCAGCACTACGAGGCCAGCGGCAGTGGGGTCGGCATGATGATTTTCAGCGGCAACAACTGCTTGCTCGATAGAAGTCAAGGCAACACGCATCCGTTCGCGGTGTACCCAAAACAGCTCGGCCATTTCAATTGCATATCGTGAAGCCTCGTCTTCCTCGCCCACAAGTGTTACCACGACATTCGTCTGCAATTCAGGAACATCTGTAAACGGGTTACCGATGAGCATACCTGCCGCGAGGCCAAGGTCACTGTCTTCTATTTGTTTAGCCAATAGCAGGCATTCGCCGAAGAGTCCGGTTTCGGTCACCAGTTCGTCTCCTCGCACTAACGCCGGAATTTGGACTCGAACCTTAACTGGCGAAATGTCTTCAGTTAGCAATCGCATAACTACTTTGGCGGCGCGACGACCAGTTTCATATTGGTCGACATGGGGGTAGGTGTGATAGGGCACAATGACGTCGCTGTGTTTAAACATACGCTCGGTCAAAATGCCATGTAGGTCCATCGAAGTGACAAACGGAATTTCATTCCCCAGTTTTCCCCGTGCGTAATCAAGGATAAAACCTTCGGGGTCCGTTTCGTTTTCAGCTGCCATAGCCCCGTGCATACAAAAATACATCGCCGCGATGGTGTCTCCGTGTTCCGCTGCGAGGGTGTCGATAGCATTTGTTAATTGCGAAGACAATTCATCCCATGAAGATGCGGCCAGAACCGCCCCGGAAGAATTACTACGTGCGCTGATCGTGGGCACAACGGTAATATCGTCATGTTCACTAAATTGTT
>CAWVZW010000112.1:0-10493 GCA_963934735.1 uncultured Planctomycetaceae bacterium | reverse complement strand
CCACGTACATTTCCCCATTTATCGACTGCACAAAATGATTCGGCATGAGTGCGTGGCCCGACCGACAATAGAAATTTATCCGAACCGATGCGATTAATATATTGCGAGTTACCCGTCAAAAACTTCCAATTCTCATTGTCTGATGTAAATTGCTTCGCGTAGGAATTCAAAACAGCGGGAGTGTCATTATCGGCATCACAACTGATACTAATAAACTTGACGCCCTTACGAGCCCAAACTTTATGCAGCGATTGCATTTCTTGATTCTGCTGAACACAAGTGGACGGACACGAAGCGAAGAAGAAACTAGCGACCCACACTTTATCACGCAAGGCCTTGGATTCAAACCCACCACCAGCTTGATCCACTAGCTGAAAATCGGTAATCCACGGCTCACCTTCTCCCAGTTCATAATCTGCAGGTTTTATCGCGGGCACAAAATCAGTAATTTCATTTTCTTCAGATTGATGGTTGGGATCAGCGGCGTCCATCCAGTGTCCCACCTTAAATAGCACCAACACACCGGCAAACAACAACATGACTGCCACAAAGAAAATCGCTGTTTTATTCATCTCATATCTCCACTAACCCGAGTGCGACTTATCCAGACCGCCATTGCAAAAAACAGTATTAACCCCACCACCACAACAATCGTATTTGTGTTCGTCGACGCGGTCCAGTACTCCTTACCCAAAGGTTGTGCATATAATAGCTCCCGCACCAAAGCCACAACATACGTCAACGGGTTTATCCGCATGCACCAATGCACGGCCATTTGAGCAACGCTTGAACCCGCCAAAGCCGGCACTGGAAAAAACGACCCGGACATTAACCACATGGGCATCAATACTAAGTTCATAATAGCATGGAATCCCTGAGTGGACTCCATCCGCCAAGCAAACACAAATCCCAAGCTTGTCATCATCAGCGCCGCTGCAAACAACAAAACCACCAATGCTAGGAACCGCCCCGGCGACCATGACACGTCGAGAAACAAAGCAACTGACAAAAATAATAATGCTTGAATCAAGGCGATGATCGCTCCGCCTAAAACCTTGCCCAAAACCATACTGCTGCGGGAAACTGGTGAAACCAATACGGATTGGAGAAACCCCTCACGGCGGTCTTCGATGATCGAAATCGACGTAAAGATAGCGGTGAACATCAAAATCAACACCAACGAACCTGGGAAATAATAATGCAAGAACCCAGCATCAGCGGCGGAACTAGTCCCTGCTGAAAAGCTACGATCTAAGCCCAAGCCAAAAATAATCCACATCACCAGCGGAGTACCGATAGAACCAATAACGCGATTGCGTTGACGAAAAAACCTTGCTAATTCACGCCAACATAGATGGTATACCACTGCAGTCATACGAGGAGCGGGTACGTCGGGAGCTGACATAATTCTATTCCCCCAACGGCGCAAGTTCGCCGTTCTGAAAAAATTGATGCCCCGTCTTCGAGATGAACACGTCTTCTAAACTCGGACGGCCTACCGTAATCGTTTGAATCTGATCACCGAACTGATCCATAATCCGCTGTACTAATGCAACGTTTGAGGACGCTGGCACACTTGCTACTTCCGAACCATGCTCCAACCGCAATTGGCCATCCACTAAACGTGGTTGCACGTCAAACTCCGCGGCTAACAACTTGGATAACGATTCGGGGGCTGCACATGTAATGGAAACCACATCTCCGCCGAGTTGCTGCCGGAGGACGTCTGGTTGATCCAATGCCACCAACTGACCTTCATTGAGAATCGCTACTCGGTCCGCCCGCTCCGCTTCCTCTAAGAGATGAGTTGTCATAAAAATCGTCATACCGTTATCCTGTTGCAATTGTCGCAGCACGTTCCACAAGTCAATCCGAGAAGCGGGATCCAAGCCAGTTGTCGGTTCGTCCATAATCAACAATTGAGGCCGATGCAATAAACTCTTGGCCAATTCCAAACGTCGCCGTAATCCACCAGAGAGCTTGTCCACAATGTCATGTTGGCGTTCTGAGATACCTAACTGTTCGGACACTTCAACAATACGCTCACCTGCACTTTTCCCAGTCAAACCGTACAGCGAGGCCTGCAATCGCAGGTTTTCGAAAACGGTCAACTTCCCATCGACCGAGGGGGATTGAAAAACCACACCCATGTGATGGCGTACGCTGCTCAAATCCGATTCCACGCTCGTGCCAAATACTTGAATCGAACTACTTGGCGACGACTTCAGATGTTGCATAGGAATTAGAGTCGACAGCAAACGGAACAGAGTCGTCTTACCGCTACCGTTGGGTCCGAGTAAGGCAAATAGCTCACCGTCGGTCACATCCCATGATACATCGTCGAGCGCACATCGTTCACCATAGTGAAAGGAGAGGTGCTCAATTTTTATCGCGGCAGATTGCATCGTGGCCACGCTCTGGGTTATCGGTTCAAAAAGCAGACGGGGAAAACGGAAATGTCATGTCAAGTGCTAGTGCGTTGCCGATTCGAAATGATCATCGGCGGGCGTGGAATCTTTTAAGCCTGTTACCGGGACTGCCGGTTCGACAATATCATACGCCGCCCGATCCAAACGTTCATCAGTATAGTAATGAGTGCGTCGTCCAATATCAGGCACCAACATCACCATTAGAAACAAGCTCATTATGGAAGCCGGAATCGTAAGAACCCATTTCCACATTCCTTTTTCCCACTTCAAGTGCATAAAGAACGAAATGACTAACAACGCTTTGACGCTGGAAACGGACAACATGATTCCCCATCCGAGTAGCTCCTTACCTTCAAACATTCCCTCGGAAATCATCCAGCCAATTCCTGCGGAAATACCCGTACATATTAGCAATCCAATAAAAACTTGGATGTAGATTCGACCATGGTCATGTTCATGATCACCATGATCACCATGATCACCATGGTCATCATGGTTTTCGGGTTGTTGTTCGTGATCGGACATCTTTTTGTCTCTTTCAAACGTTAACGTCTAATAATGAATCGTTCAATGCAAAGTGCATTTTCCGTAACTACGGTACAGCACACTTAGAACAGATAAAACAAGGGGAATAGGAAAATCCAAACAAGGTCAACAAAGTGCCAATACAATCCGGTGTTCTCAATGTAGTTGGCGCGTTTTTCATCAAGGGTCCAAGCCAGCGGGAATCCAAAGGCAATTAAACCGACAATCACGTGAATGGCGTGAAATCCTGTCAGTAAAAAATAGGTGCTCGACCACATATTACCACTGGGGATATGCATTGCGAGAATCAAACCGGCGTGCTGTTGCTCATGCAACTTAAGATTGATCCCTCCGCCGGGATGAGCGTGCTCTTCCTCGTGAGTCGTCAAGTGTTGGCGACTCCAATATGCTTGCCGAGCTTCCAGTAATTTCATTTCAAAATCTAACGAGATCGCTGTTTCGCCATCGGCTTGTTCTAGCTGGCTCTGTTCCACTTTAACTTCAGCGATACGACGCGAAATATATTCCGTTTCACTTTCGTGTAAATGCTTTATGTAGGCAGTGTATCGAGGCAACGCATATACATCTTGAGAAACGGAAATCAGTACATCACGGTGATTGAGTCCAGCAACGTTAGCGGCACTTTGTGTATTGGGCACTCGTCCAATGACATATTCCGCCCACTGTAGCGAACCATGCAGGAATTCTTCGAGCATCGCTTGAGTCTCTGCTTTCATAGCCGATTCATTTACAATGTTCACGGTCTTATCGTCAGGGACATTTTCAGCTTGTTCAGTCGCTGAGTCCTCGGCTTTAGACCCCGCCAACGGCAACACCGCTCCCTTGGAATACTCAGCTATTTGATCTTTGAGCCGTGAGAGATAGTAAACATCAGCCTGTTCGTACAACAGACTGCGACCACCAGGTTGTGGGTGAATTCCATGAGCAAATTTACTCGAATACTCATACATTTTAATTCCCAAGAACGCACAGCCACAAAGGAAGGTGACTGTCAAATACATCTTGGCCTTAGCAGCTAGATTCTTCTTAGCTGCTTCAAAAGTAAGGACAACCGTAAAGCTAGAGAGAATAAGGATGAACGTATTGATGGTTCCTAGCAGTTCGTCAACGTGTACATCATGCGGTCGTGGCCAAGTGCCGGCAGGAGCACCAAAACGCAGCACGATATAAGTACCGATCAAGGCTGCAAAAAACATGATTTCAGTTGATAGAAACAGCCAGAGAATTACTTTGCCGTTATTGATCGGCAATGCTTCTTGGTAGACCAAATCCACATGACCATGATGACCATCGTCTTGATGTTGTTCGTGTTCACTCATTTCTTGTTTCAACTAATTAAGATTTCAAAGGGGTATAAAAAAGGTTTTCACTACCAGGCAAACGAGCTTATCGGAAGCGTAACCAAGGTTAGTAGGTAAATCGGTAAATAGATCAAGCTCATCCGCAACAACTGACGAGCTGAACGTTCATTTCTGCTAAAACAAAACCGGATGGCAAAACTCAATTGGATCATCCCCATCACGAATACTAATAATAATTGAGTATGACTGTCGGGCACGAACCATAACGGAACAAAACTAATCGGCAACAATATCAATGCACCAACGACTGCTTCGACACCAGCTCGACGCCCGCTGGGATCAACCACCGGCCACATTTTCATACCGGCTTGTTTGTATTGGTCACGATAAATCCAAGCAATTGCCATAAAATGTGGGAACTGCCAAAAGAACACGACGGCAAATAATGCTAACCAACGAGGATCACTCCAACTCCCCTGGACTGCCGCCCAGCCCATCAGGATTGGCAGTGCCCCAGCGATAGCTCCGACGGCAGTATTCAATGGAGTGCGTGTTTTGAGTGGTGTATAAGCAACAACATAGACGAGCCAAGTTAATACCGAAAATAGAGCAGTCAATGGATTAACGAACCAGATCAAGTATGCGACTCCGATTACGAGCGTCAAAATAACCAGAGACATCACCCACTGTCCGGAAAGACGATTTGCAGGGAGTGGTCGGTTTTGCGTGCGGGGCATCCGCGCATCAAGCTCACGTTCCATCCATTGATTCATACCACTGGCGCTCGACGCAGTCAGCAGCGTCCCCACGAGAGCATGCAACACGACTAGTGGCTCAGGTTGTCCCCAACTTGCAACGAAGGCCGTTATGGCAACCGAAACCACGACCATCACTGTGATCCGCGGCTTGGTTAGCTCAACATAGTCTGCCAACCGCGCAAGCATGCCAGCTTGTGTTTCGTTCAGTGGCATAACGCTGCTACTCATCAAACAATTCCCCGTAAACTCTGTCGGACTCAACACCCTATTGGATGTCGAGCATACTATTTATAAATTAACTTTTCTCAATAACTACGGTAGCTTCTACTTTTTGTCTTACAAATTGCAAGCGTAACAGTCTCGTCGTCAACACGGCCGCCATTACAAGAATGACGGACCCCATCGCAACGTGTCCCGTGACAACATGAGATTGAAACCATCCTTGGGTCACAACCAGATGGTCTGCTAGGTACTTGTTATTACCCAGCCCGGCAGGCCATCCAAATTTCAAAACCCAAGTTCCAATTCCCATCAATAGCTGCACGAAAATTAGAATTCCCATCTGTTTTGCCCCTGAGCGTATACTCTTGGGCAAGTTCTTGGTGCATCTAATTGCCAAACACAGCATCACTATGTGTCCCGTCACAGCCAGTGCCATGCCAATATGAAAAATCACTAGCATGGAATATGTCTGTGGCGCTGTGGTTACAGGAATATGACGAATGCTAGCTCCCAGAATTAACTGGCAATAAACCAAAATCGTCGTCAACCTCGCTAACCGCAGTGAAGCATTAAAATGTTGTTTGTCGTCCGCAATAACTTCACTATCTTCGTTTTGTTCGTTTTTATTGTCTGCCTCAGCAGCGCTCAATTCTGGCGAAACGGGATTCTGCCAAAATGTAGAAAACATCACGGCAATAATCGTCGTTAAAACCAAAAAGGCTGGCCCCGTACATCCGTGAATCATCGCCAGAGTAACGTCGTTAAGTCGTACTCGGACTCCACCCAAGATTCCTTGAGCGATCACCGCAACCAGTGCCACAATAACTAACTTTCGCATCCACGACCGTGCGTCCGTTTTAAGGACGACAACCATCAATGCGATCGTAACCATTCCAACTAATGCTCCTAGCAACCGGTGACCGTGTTCAATGAACAGGTCCCAAGGTCCTAGCAACCAGCTTTCCCAAGGATACAAAAACATATTGTATCCATAGGTATTCGGCCAATCTGGAACAGCCATCCCCGCATCTGTCGTGGTCACAAGACCACCCACCCAGATAAGAGGAAAGGTTAGGACAGTAAGTAGCAAAGCTAGTCGTCGCGACCATCGATTCATTCGCCCATTTGTGGCGGACAAACTCATCATGCTTTCTCACTTACCTTTTAGCAGTGCCGTATTGGTAACTATGACACAACCAGTCCTGGTGTAATTTTTTAACTCGTTCGTTTGTATGTTCGTACGTTTGCTGTTTTGTTCGTCAATTAATGATCGCCGCCACTTTCTGTATCATCACCCTCGGAAACACTCTCCGGTGGTGGTTGCGTCTGTGGATAATAATCTTCATCCACTTCCGGTGATCCATATTCGTAAGGTCCACGATAGACGATTGGTTGTTTATCAAAGTTGCCATGGGCCACTGGCGGACTCGGACAAAACCACTCCAATCCATTAGCACGCCAAGGATTCCGCCCGACGCGTGGTCCCTTGAATATGCTATAGAAGAAGTTAATTGCAAAAATTGCTTGGGCAATAAACATGCTAAACGCACAGTAGGTGATAAATCGATTCATCGGCAACAATTGTTTGAATGTTTCGTAATGATACGGATCAGCCAAACGTCGTGGGAATCCAACCGCGCCTAAAATGTGCATCAAGTAAAACGTGCCATTCATGAATACGAAAGTCAAAAAGAAGTGCCACTTACCAGCGGTTTCGTTCATACTGCGGCCAAACATTTTGGGAAACCAGAAATAGATTGCTCCAAATACGGCCATTGCTGTGCCACAGAACAACACATAATGGAAGTGTGCCACGATGTAGTAGGTGTCGTGTATGAAAATATCAACTGGTGTCGCCGCCATGAAAATTCCGGACAACCCACCAATGATAAACATCGAGACGAATGACAATGAAAATAACATGGGAGTGGTAAACTGAATCTTCCCTCCCCAAATTGTACCTAGCCAATTAAAGACTTTTACAGCAGATGGCAGGGCAATCATCATCGTCGAAACCATGAAGGTCATACCCAACATCGGATTCATGCCGGATACAAACATATGATGCCCCCAGACGATAAATCCTAGCCCCGCAATCCCAGAAATTGCATAGACCATTGGCTTATAGCCGAAGATTGGTTTGCGGGCAAAACAGGAAAGTATGTCTGAGACCATACCCATCGCTGGCAAAATCATGATATAGACCGCTGGATGGGAATAGAACCAAAACAAGTGCTGCCACAGCAATGGCTGTCCACCACCGGAAAGCATTTCAGAGTTATTAACAACCAGCCCTTCGGGAATAAAAAATCCTGTTCCTATGAGCCGATCGAGCAGTTGCATGACACCACCTGCAGTTAATACCGGCAAAGCGAAAGCTTGTAAGACAGCTGTGATAAACATGCTCCAAATCGTCATCGGCAACCGGAACATGGTCAATCCTGGAGCACGCATTTGAATGATTGTAGTCAGGTAGTTTACGGACCCCAGCATCGATGCGATTCCGACTAGCGTAACGCCAGTCAACCACCATGTTTGCGCCATTTCACTTCCCGGCGCCGCCGTTATCACCGAGGACAAGGGAGGATAGGAAGTCCACCCCCCGCCGGCTCCGTAGGGTGGCGTGAGAAAACTAATACCAATGCAGATAAAAGCAGGCCACATGAACCAATAACTGAGCATATTAAGAGTCGGGAACGCCATGTCATCCGCGCCAATCATCAACGGAATCAAGAAGTTACCGAACGCCCCAGCTAAGATTGGAATGATGACGAAAAAGACCATCACCGTTGCATGCATGGTAAACAATGTTGTGTAGAATTCGGGCGAAATCTGACCGCCTTCAGCTGAAAACAAACGACCACCAATAATCGGCATGTCGGTCCAAGGAAATGCTAACTGCCAACGAATTCCCATCGCTAACAAACCGCCAACAAAAAACCATAGCAGTGTCGTGAACAGAAACTGCATGCCAATCATCTTGTGGTCTTTAGAAAACACATAGGTCGAAAGAAACAATTTCAGAGACATTGCCCCTGCGTGTTCATGACCGTCATCTACCGTGGCTGTATTCATCGTTTGTCTAATATCCTGCTGTTACTACTCATTAACATTAAGAGAAGTTTTGTTTTGTTCGGCTATGGCGCTCGCCATCCATTCTTTGAAATCGTCCTCAGACTGCACAATCAAGCGACCTCGCATTTTGTAATGCCCCCACCCACACAGTTCAGCACAGACGATGTCATAGATTCCGGTCTTTTTCGCTTCAAACCAAATGTGCTGTTTCATGCCTGGCACAACATCCTGTTTGATACGCATATTTGGCAAAAAGAAACTGTGCAACACATCTTGTGTCTGGATCTGAATAACGATTTCTTCGTTTACCGGAATGCGGAGGTCGTTCACAAGGTGAATATCATCCGGTGTTCCGATGATTTCATCTTTACCGGCGTATTGCATTCGCCATTCAAATTGACGCCCCGTGACTAAAAGCAATGGTGGTTTTTTCACACCAGTCTCTTTGTCAGTTGGGTACTTCATACGAGCATCTGCCCACGCGTCCATCTGAAAGATCGCAATGAATAGTAACGTTGCCGCCGGTATGATGGACCAAATGATTTCCAATGTATGCGATCCATGCACATACTTGACCGGTTCTGTATTCCTGTCGGCATCATATTTCCACATGAACCAGAACAACAAGAACGATGTCACGATGAACACGACTCCCGTCAAGTACATGATAAACATGAACAGCTTATCGATAACCGCCCCGTGTTGGCTAATATCCTCAGGTAACCAATGGTTAGCAAAAATGCCACCAGGTATTACGGCAAATACGAACGCCGCGACACCAAGAATTGGTACTGACAGGAATAGTAGGCTCCAAAAACGTCCCACCTTGTTTCTCCCAAAAAATAAATTACGTTGAATTGCTTAAAATGTTTTACGATAACTCGATACTAATTACGATCGCGTTGAAATGTCGGGGCTGATTGTGGTCGACTCGATGCCTCATACGGCAAACTCAATACATAGGCCACTAAACCCCAAGTTTCGGCTTCTGTTAACTTTGTGTTACCCGGCATCGGTGTGCCTTGAATTCCAGATGTGATGCGTTGGTAGATATCGATCGGCCGTCGGCCACCGCGAAAGTTCCCTAAGCGCAAATTACGTGGCGAGATTACTCGAGGTTTTAAAGCCCCGATACCCGCTAAATGTTCATTGTAGAAATACAGTTGGCTTTCTAGACTAATATCTTCCGCGTCCGCTGCGGCATTACTGGAACTGGGATCGAGACCAAGCAATTCCAACGTCCAATTGTCGTACAAGTTCTTTTGGCCGTCACCGATGGCCGTCTGACCATGACAACTAAAACAGTTAGCCTTACCTTGAAAGAACAAAGTACGGCCAATCTTCACACTCTCTGGTGAATTCCAATTATCTGGTGCTGTGGCGATTGTCCGTTGAGCGTTACCGGTCTTGTCAGGTCCGACCCATTGAATAACAACACTGCCGATCAACTGCTTAACTTCGCTAAGATCGCCGTTATTGAAATCAACTAGCAGTGGATGTTCGTCTCTCGATGTGAGTTCCAAAGTCGCATCGATCAAGCTTCGTTCGACTTCACCGCGGATAGACAAGTAAATGACATAGTCGATCATCTGGCTGAGGTCCGTACCCGCGAGAACTCGGAAACTTGGCATCGCCGTACCGGGAATACCTTCTAGCAGAGTCGTTCTTAGATCTTCTTTCGATGGCTTTTTAAAAACACCACCCGCATCGGTCATCTTGAACTTAAATTGACCCAGTCGATAATCTCGTGGATAAGGATTAAGAAATGATGCCGTTGGGCCCTGTCCGTCACCCGTGACACCGTGGCAATGTGCGCAGTGCTGGCGATACAACCCTCGCGGAATATGCTCTTCATCTCGTTCCACGGGTCCCGCAGCTTGTTGTAACTTGCTCAGACTCAGGAAATCACCTAGGCCGACGCCACCTGGAAGCCGCGGATTGTCCGGAGTTCCAAAAGTACCTTCTAAGATCGTGCTGATGTTCTCTTTTTGCGATTCATTCAGTTCCACATCACTTTCTTTACGCATTTGCGACTTAGCGACATCCGGTTTCCACTGAGTGGCTTGCACATAAGCTTCGTTAAACTGAAAGTAAGCGGGATCACTACAGGCGGTCAACAAAACCGAACATACCAAGACAGCAATGGATGCAATCCGTACTCC
>CAWVZW010000111.1:0-10607 GCA_963934735.1 uncultured Planctomycetaceae bacterium | reverse complement strand
CCACCCATGTCTCCACCACCCATGTCTCCACCACCCATGTCTCCACCACCCATGGCGCCGGCCCCGCCGCCACCTTTGTTCATTCCTGAGGGAGCATTGATACGGACTTGTAACACTTCGATGCTTAATTCGGCATTTCCACAAGCAGCGAGAAACTGGTGCAAGAATCTGAGGTCCATCGTCAAACGAATTCTGGTGGGGTAGCGTTTAGCAATTGCAAGGTTGGGACGAATATTTCGCGACTCAGTCGTGACGTTCAAGGCGGTCCGTAATTCGCTGATTGCTAAGGGTTTGTATGTATCGTCGACATAGCGCAGATCGCCAGGATCAGCGGTCGGTTCAGCTGTTCCGCTGCCCCCTTCGCTGCCGCCAGTTTCGCTACCGCCGCCGCCTCCACTACCTTCACCGCCTCCGCCTTCACCGCCTCCGCCTTCACCGCCTCCGCCGCCTTCGTCGCCTTCCATGCCCCCCATCATGCCGCCCATTCCGCCCATCATGCCATCCATACCACCCATGCCACCCTCACCGCCAGCAACCTTGCCACCATTCAGTAGCGAATCTTTAGCGAGATCCACTCCGGTGGGACCGATGAAAGTACCATTCTTGGCAAGATCGATACCGATTATGTCGGTGACTTTAGCGTTATATGCAGCGTCTGCGGTTTTGTTCATGTCCGCGATAATTTTGAGCCATTGGTTCAACACCCAGAGGTCTTCCTGTGCGTAGAGGATCTCCAAGGTGGTCGGTATGGTACCTACCCAAGCAAATCGTGATGTGAGAGCTTTTTGATTGGATTCTTTCCAGACGACAAGATGTTCGCTGGCTGCTGCGGCATCCGCGTTACCTTCGACAGCACCAGCACCGCCAGATGAGTTAGTTGCGTTAGTTGCGTTTGGGTCGGGACCCCACCGCGCATCGACGACGTCCGCCAGTGATGGCAGATACGTGGCTGTAAAGTCTTGGTATTTGCTCCGAGCGATCCGGCTGATTTCCGTTTTCACTGAATTGTTTAACTTGTTAATCACTCCATCCATTTCAACTCTGAGTTCGATAGGCGCCAATGGTTCAAAATAATTAGCGGTTATGCGATCAAGTTGACTAGGACCAACGGGCCAATTCAAAGATTGTTTTTGCACGTTGTATTTGTCTTGCCACGTCTTATGAATGTCATTTT
Source organism: uncultured Planctomycetaceae bacterium (assembly GCA_963934735.1). Taxonomy (GTDB): domain Bacteria; phylum Planctomycetota; class Planctomycetia; order Pirellulales; family Pirellulaceae; genus UBA721. Next base: position 9,433 of record CAWVZW010000111.1, on the reverse strand, counting down.
TAACCGTATTCATAATAACGGTCATGCCGTCGTCGAATTCAGCGTTAGGATGGTTTTTATTGTCCGTGATTTTTTTCAAATTGGAAAACTTTGAACTAATTCTATTTTCGTTTTTAGTTCGTTCTTCATTGAGTGAGCCGATTGCCAAAAACCACATGATGGACATGGTAAGGACTACGACGCCGGAGACGCCCCAAAATAAGTGTTTTTTAATGTCTTCCATAAGGCTCTATATCCAAATAGGAAAAAAGGTTTGAGCTAATTTTATTTGTTAAACAAAGTGTATTGGTTTAGTTGATAGGTGGACCAGCACCCGGATCCGCGTTGGGGTCGTTGCCCGGATCAGCGTTGGGGTCGTTGCCCGGATCAGCGTTGGGGTCGTTGCCCGGATCAGCGTTGGGGTCGTTGCCCGGATTTTCAGCGGGGCCACCAACTGGCGTTTGTGCTGCATCGATTGCATCTTGGGCTTGCTTGGCTGCCAGTTGTTGAGCAGCGAGTCGTTTGATTGGTTCCGTTGGCACCCAGCAAAATTGAACGATGAACGAGTGTTTCTTGGCTTTATAAGTAACTACTTCTTCAGTATCTTCGTTGTCACCGGCAACGCCCTCAGAAGTTCCTCCACCTAACGCGCCAGGAGTAGTTCCTCCCCCGAGTGCGCCCATGCCACTCGTACCTCCGCCCGGATCGCCTTCGGTCGCGCCAGCGTTGGCACCGCCGATAATCACTTCGCCGTTTTCTTCAGAGTCAACAAGCACAATTCGGCTTATTCCCATTTCTTCCATAGTGAATTGTTCTATGGTGAATTCTGTATTGAGATCGTCAACTGCGGCAATTGGTAAATCGATAACACTTTGACGTAAACGTTCAAGTAAGGCCATGTGAACGTGGCTGATATCACCGGTTTCGCGGTCATTGTTAAAGAAATGATAGCCTTTAAGCTGAATGACCCAACCAGAACCGGTTGCAGCCACTCCAACTGCTGGCGGTCGGGCGTCACCTCCTGCACCACCTGGTCCTGCACTACCCGCTGCTGCTGCACCACCATCGTTGCCGGTTTTGTTTTTGGCAGGCTTAGCGGCCGCTTCTTCAGCAGCAATCGTTTGCAGGGCAATCATTTGGTCCACGAATTCTTGGTTGTTGGCGACAAAGTCAGTATTTCTTTGGATTCCATCGATCCAAAGTTGCCGGTTTCTCTTGATAAAGGCGAGTCCTTTTTCGTGGTCTTCTGATACTTTGGTCCACCAGTCGTTAAGGTCTTCAAAATAGGCATTATCGATTGATTCAATATAGAAATCTGGACGGTCACTAAACTTAATTTTATCTGGATCTCGCCAATTGGTCTGTTCCTGTGGCAGAACAGAATTAACGGTTTTCAACAATTCGATCCACAAGACTTGTCGGTCTGAATTTCCAATGAGTTGTTCTCCAAAACTCTGAAGATTTTCATAGGCTGTTTTCAGCGCCTCATAGTCCTTGATATTGGTATTAGATTTGGCTGAAACATTTTCCGCCTCGGTGATTTTTGATTCCCAACCGTCTGGGTTCGCAGTGCTCGTTGCGGTGCTGTCGTGTGCTACTTTCTTCCATGCTCCATATTGCATGAAGTAGTTAAACGAAAATGAGAGTAGCAGCAGTGCGATTGCCGAAATGACCCACGGTTTTTTCGAATCAACGAGTCGGTCAAACAGAATTTCACGAGGCAGCAAGTTGGTTTGCAGTTGTGCGATGCCCAAAGATTGGAGGCAGAGGCCGTAACAATTAGCAAACGAAAGCATGTTGTTTTTAAACGTTGGACTAGCCGTAACGGTTGAACCCTTCAGTCGTTTGAAGGCGTTCATCTCGATAACAGCAACATCGACTTTTTTACCAATAAAGGCTTGTAGTCCGGGCAACTTAGCGGTGTTACCGGTAATGACCACACCCTTTATTGTTGCTTTGCGATCAATGCCTTGAAAAAACCTAAACGAACGTTGGACTTCCGTACCGAGGTTGTCATAGACAGACCGCATTGCCTGAAAGACCCGCTTAGGATCGGGAGCGTCACGAGCGTTTCGTTTGAGATGTTCAGCTTTAGCAAATGTAAGCTTCAGCTGTTGTGTCATTTGTCGCGTAAAATGATTACCACCGATGGGAATACTGCGATGCCAGACGCGGAATCCATTGGTAATGACCATATCCGTCGTCTCGGTACCGATAGCCAACACCATGTAACTCGGCGGAGGAGAGTCGGGGTCGAATACATCTGGGTCTGGACAATTGTCCAGTAGATCGTAGGTGATACAGTTGTAGATAGCCATCGGCGCAAGTTGCATGGCATCTAGGGTGATATTAGCGTTGTCAAACGGCAGCATCTCACGGATGACCTGATCGCGTTTAATAGCAAACAAGCCAACTTCGGTCTCTGTGATCAATCCTCCATGTTCGATTCCACCGCCCATCCGTTGGTAGTCCCAAACAACTTCGTTTAAATCAAATGGGATCTGCTGCTTCGCTTCAAACTCGACAATGTCTCGAAGTTTTTTGAGTTCAATCGGCGGAGGCTTAAAGAACTTAGCTAAACCTGCTTGGCCTGGAACCGCTATCGCGATTTTGTCCTCTTCGATGTCATTTCGTTCGATAAACTGATTTAGCGCTTCTTCGATTAGAGTTTGTGGATCGGCGTCAGGTTGGCTAAGGATTTTTGGGTATTCGATGTAGTCGACCTGCGTGGCGACAAGATCACCATCCTGCATTTCACAGCGCAGTGCTTTTAGTGCACACTGCCCGATATCGATTCCCCATGCCCCTAGATTGGTCGTGTTGGCCATTATGACCCTTTCAATGGTTCATTGTTGTTTAAAAATGAACTGTGAACTATGTAACTTTTTGTATTGTGCTGCGGTTATATTTTAAATGGTAATTCCGTAATGATTTTTTGTAGGTGTATCGACCGCAAAGAACATACCTTATCGTTATCTATCGGTCTTTTTTAGGGCCAAACTTCCATTTCTTTTGCCATCTCTGTCGCTTCTAAACGAAACTTTAATTGCTCGACATCAATGTAAAACACAAAAAAATCATTCATCTTTCAATTACTCTATTCTATGACATTACAGAGCATATTACCGCTATTTTCGAATCACGTGATTTTTTTAACTATCTTTGTAATCGTTGGAGTCCAGATCGGTAATTGCCAGCGTCATAATGAAGGAGAAAAGAATGATGAATGATTCCCACACATGACTTTAGAATGGCAAAGCCCTCTTTGTTCCTAATATCCCTATCTATTAATGTTAGTTAACATAGAACCGTAATGTCAACGTTGTCACAGTGAAACTATTGGTCTTTATTGTGGGTAGTAGACTTCATTTTGTTCCGTAATAATGGATGTTACAACAGATAAATTCATAGCAGCGACTGGTTAAAACAAAAAACACTTTAGACTGAGACATTTTTTCAGCGTTAGCCTTTATTCGAACTCGGTCATCGTCACGCAGTACGGTGGCATTTGGTCAGCGACAGTCTCGGTCGGCATATTAAAAAAAACCCACCCAATCCACAGCAATCCTTTTCCTATCAACCATATCCAAGACATCTCCATGATCTATAAAGAACTTGCTATTTTACTGCCTTGCCACAGTCTTGAAGATTTCCCAACACACCACACAGGTGACGATGCCGCGAGTCTTTTAGCAAGCTGGACTGGATTGTGGCATCCGTTATTAATAGCGAACAGCGGAAGCATCATTAAGTGGCACCGTGCGGATGATCCTCCGGAAACACTATTGGATATTTTGTTAGTCGTACCGACCGTCTCTACGGATAACTTAGCCACGGGTTACCTGCAACGCGCCCGTGATGCGGGAGCGACGGTCATTGAAAGCCAGACGTGTCGTGAAGAAGTTATCTCTGCGGCTTTAGCCGATTGTGAAGTTCCTCAGATCAACTCGGAAATTATCGCCGATTTTCTGGCGCTCGGTTATTGTTACCTGCAGATCGAATTGCTAACGCGTCAAATGCGATATGCCAGTAATTTGGATGAAATTCATTTTGAAAATCTTGTTTGCGAAGCCGCTCGGTTCGCGGTGGAGCAAGATGACACTGCAGCTGTCGAAAAACTTCAAGCGGCATTCGATTTGCTTGCTTCGGAACGTGATCACTATTATTCAGTTGATGCTTATCTGATCGACGTCACGATGATTACAGCAACGACGATGGGCGACATGCTGACGACCGACATTGGCGGCCAAGTCCCTAGTAATTTACTGCTTGCACCAGAACTGTTAGAGCAGCTATTCACAGAGAACCCAAACGGTGGGCAGCGGATTGTCGAGCGGGTGGCCGACGCAAGCCTAACCGTTATGGGCTGCGAGTATGGAAATCCTGACAATACGCTGTTACCCGCCGAAGCGGTATTAGCCACTTTACTACAAGGGCAACAAGAATATGAAAAATATTTGAACATCAAACCAACGATTTATGGGCGGCGTCAATTTGGTTTGACACCGAATCATCCGCAGTGGCTTTCACGTCTCGGCTACAGCGCAGCTTTTCACGTTTTACTTGATGCGGGAACTTACCCTGAAGGGCAACAAGCTAAAGCCCGCTGGGAGGGAGTGGATGGGAGTAGTGTCGACGCCATCGCACGCGTACCACTTAACGCCAATAAACACGAAACGTTTCTTACACTTGCCGCGAAACTTGGTGAGACCATGGACATGGATCACGTCGCGACACTTTGTCTAGCTCATTGGCCCGACGCCACGACACCATGGTATTCCGACATCAAACGAGCGGCTAAATACACCAATGCCTTAGGTAAATTCGTCACATTAACCGAGTACTTTACTGAGACGGACCTGCCAGGGGTGAGTGAACGATTCACAGCAGATCAATATCGATCACCGTCGCTTGAACAGGCGATGTCCAGCGGGCAGGCAGATCCGATTTCAAGCGTGATTGAAAAATGGCAAGCTCACAACAATTCAGAAGCTCTCAACAGCGTGGCCTTACTAAATGAAATACTTGGCAACGATCTCGCCGGCGACGGGCAAGGGGCACAGCAAAGCGTAGATACATTCTCACAAGGTTTACAGCGAGGGGAGGGCGGTGAATCCGGTTTGTTGGTCATGAACCCGAGTAGCCAAGTGCGGCGAGTGGATCTACAGAACGTGAAGCTTGACGAATTACCAGTCGTCGATTCGCCCGTCTATGCGGTCGGTTCCGACAGCGGCAATGGTGCGCATGTGATTGTTGATGTGCCAGCGATGGGATTTGCTTGGGTCGCAGCAAGTGGCGGCAAGTCGACGACCGGACAAGAGATGGCCGCCGAGCGGATGTTGCGTAATGATTTCTTTGAAGTATTAATTAATGCAACCACCGGTGGTATTCAATCAATTAATTCTCATGCGGATCCGCGCCATGGTCGCGGGTCATTGCAATTAGCGTACCGGCAAGCGGTACGCAAAAAATCTGGGCAGTTAGCCGAGCCGGATGACGCTGCCAACTATTCTGTGATGGCTGCGGATTCGATTAAGGTTACCGCCGCCACATCAACGCGCGGCGAAATTACTACTTCCGGTCGGTTGATGCATCGTAACGGAGAAACTTTAGCGACGTTTGAACAAGTTTTTTCAGTCGAACGTGGTTGCCGCGTTTTAGGGATTCAGACGGAGTTAGATATTCTACAAGCGCCAGCCAACAAGCCGTGGAATTCCTATTACTGTTTGCGATACGCGTGGGGAGACGAAGCAGCGAATTTGACGCGTGGGATGCAAGGGACTGCCCATGCTGCAAGTAGCAAGCGGTTGGTTGCCCCGGAGTACATTGAAATCGAGTCAGAGAAGAAAACGACATTGCTCACTGGTGGCTTACCATATCACCGCCGCATAGGGCGGCGATTTTTAGATTCAATGCTGGTCGTCAGTGGCGAGACTTGTCGGTCGTTCAAAGTTGGGATCGGTATAGATTTAGACCAGCCCCAGATTGCCTCCCAACAGTTTCAACAAACGCCGATGTACGCGGTTGATTCTGAGGGAGAACCGAGCGGTCATAATCGCAGTTCGTTGTTGCATTTAGGTGCTCGGAACTTAGTTGCCACGCATTGGCAAGCACTGCTTGAGGATGAAGCAGTGGTAGGTCTGCAAGTACGAATTATGGAAACAGCCGGACGAAGTGTGCGGACAAAATTGGCCACTTTTCGGCCGGTAGTGTCGGCTGTGCAACAGAATTTAGATGGTTCCTCATTGGGTGAATGCAATATTGAAGATGGACAAGTGGTATTGGATATGACAGGTCACGAGTGGCTGCAAATTGAGTTACGGTTTTAGTAGATCACCTCTGAGGCACGGGAATTCATTGGGAAACGCGGAGAAGGCAGGAGATTTATTCATGATTGTGACAATCGATGGGCCTGCCGGAGCAGGCAAAAGCACCGTCGCTCGCATGGTCGCAGACCAACTCGGCTATATGTTTTTAGATACCGGTGCAATGTATCGCTGTGTTGCACTTTTGGCTCAAAAAAATGAAATCGCTTGGGAAAACCAAGACGCAATTGGAGAATTGGGGCGGACGCTAGCGTATGTTGCTGAGCAGGACAAAGTGTTTATTGCCGGGGAAGATGTTACTCAGACCATTCGCTCCCCCGAAGTTACTGCGGCTGTGCATCGAGCCGCCGACAACGTGCAGGTGCGTGAAGCGCTTGTGAACCTACAGCGGCAATTGGCTAGCGATAATAATGTGGTTACCGAAGGTCGCGATCAGGGGACATTGGCTTTTCCGGACGCGGAGTGCAAAATTTATCTCTCGGCTTCGCCAACTGAGCGGGCCCAGCGGCGAGTTGACCAACTCAACGTAAATGGTGGTAGCGTGACGTTGGCAGAAATCTTAGAACAACAAACCGTACGCGACGAGCAAGATGAAGCTCGTGAACTTGGTGGCTTGCAAGCAGCCGACGATGCGCTGTTTGTCGTGACTGACGGGATGAACATAATGGAAGTAGTCGAGCATATAGAACGGCTTGTTCGTATTCGTGAAACCGACTCCGCATGAATATTAAGGAAGTAACACATATGACTACAGCGGATCGAAATGTTTGGCCTAGAAAATCGCTCAGTAAATATTTGACCTATGCCTCAGCAAGATTTCTTTTTCGTCTCTTTGCATTGTTGTTGTTTCGCTATCATTGCCAAGGCCGGCATCATATTCCGCGGCGTGGTGGTGCACTTGTTTGTGCGAATCATCAAAGCATGCTGGACCCGCCCATCGTGGGAATGGCTGCAAGTCGACACCTTGCTTACCTTGCCCGAAAAACGTTGTTCAAGCATCGACTATTTGGTTGGTTCTTATGGAAAGTTGATGGGATTCCGTTGGACCAAGGCGGTATGGGAATTCAAGGTATCAAGGCGACACTGAAAAGCCTTAAAACCGGCGGTGTGGTCGTTATCTTTCCCGAGGGCACGCGTAGCAAAACTGGAGAGTTGCAGCAGCTTAAGGGAGGCTTTATTGCACTTGCTCGTCGAGCCAAAGTACCTCTTGTTCCTTGTGGGGCAATCGGAGCCCACGAGTGCCTGCCACGAGGAACCGGCGGGCTGCGCTTTCGTCGCATTCGTTGTGTATATGGAGAAGTGATTAGCGTCAGTGAAATCGAAGCGCTTTCCGATGAGCAATTGCTGGCGACTGTGCACAGTCGCATTTTGGATTGCATGCATCGCGCGAAGATCAGTCGTAGCTAAGCGGCAATTTTCGCATTAGGGGCGACAGCGTTACTTGGCTTAGTTGGCATTGTTGCGGTTTCTTTTTCGTCAACAAACAATGTGATCGATTGTTGTTCGTGCGACCAGACAGCGATTAGATTTTCGTAGTGATACCTCCGCCCGATATAGCGGCTATCGGACATGGCAATGCACTCGATTATTGGAGTCGTGGTATCGATGTCGCTGTCGTGATATTCGGCAAAAATATCAAGAACCTGAGATCGCATCGTTTTGTGGATCGAGGGATGATTCATTTATCTAGTTTTGTAACAATAAGAATGGTTTGTGATCACCTTCGTCATTTCAAGGCACTACAAGGTTTGTTCGGCGCATCGAGCCACAATATTAATGTTGTCAGCTCTGGAACGCACAGATTATGAACATTCGCTATTTTGACATTTCTAGAAGTTAGAAAAAATAAAAAAACCACGCATGCAGTTTTGCACAACGTGGCTTTTTAAAGCGGATGGGCTGGGATTCGAACCCAGGGTACGCGTGAACGTACAGTAATTTTCAAGACTACCGCCTTCGACCACTCGGCCACCCATCCGTATATTTTCACAATACAGGCCAAATTTGACCTTCTTTTATGTCTGCATTGAGTTGATTGTGTTGTTATCGGCACAAATGCGGCAAAAGTCAACAATGAATGAACTACGAATTTAACCGAATTATGACAAATTTATCAACCGCTTTGAAAGGAGTTAATCACTGGTAGCGGCAATACGATGTGTTGGTACGGGTCGACCTGGGCGGAAACTCTGAACTTCGCCAAACTCAGCGGTCATATCACGTTCACCACTCGCCCCGACGACGGCCTCACGGACCAGCGGTTCGAGTACCGCTGGGTCCATCGCCACACGAGCATTGATGATCATCGAAACACGGTCCGTTTCAACATTGCTAGCGTGTGAAAGCTCAACGGCCGAGTCGCTGCCAACTAGATTTGCGATGGCATGGCAGTCGTCTGTAGAACCGATTGCTTTAAGATGTGCCGTTTCCGCATTTTCCTTTATAAACATGGTTTGCAGTCGCCCAATGATATCGAGCAATAAATCATCTAGCGCGATCTTATCATTGCCCTGCAGCGTGACTGTAGCGTTAAGCCAGCCGAGTTCAGCTTCGCCCTGTGCATAACGATCATAGTCGAGCTCCAAAATGTGTTGCCCGACTGCAGCGGATGTGCCGTGGGCTTCACTCTGTGCCGCTAGGAAGTCGACTAATGCCTGCATACCCGCGCCCGTTTTTGCGGAGAGTTTGATGATGGGAATATGAGGGTGTCTATTTTCCAGCAATCCCACGAGATTATCGATGGCGTCGGGCGAAAGTTCATCGATCCGATTGATGATCAGGAAATCCGCTTCTTCTAATTGCTTATTGAAGATATACGCAGCCTCGGGTGAGAATCCTGCGTTGGCATCTCCTCCTAAAATGCGTCGACCGTGACTTGGTTTTAGAATGACACCGTAGGGCGCAACGTCAAAAATATTGTTATGGAATTTTATCAAGGGTTGGACAACGGTGGCAACGAGGTCTGTACAACTACCCACAGGCTCAGCCAAGATGATGTCAGGTTTTTGGTCGGACTGGAGCTGTTCGACCGTCGCTGTTAATTCGTCAAAGTTGCAGCAAAAGCAAGCACCGGCAACTTCGCCGACAGAAAAACCTTGGTTACGCAACGTGTGCGTATCGACTAGATC